>CAYGTX010000153.1:0-4525 GCA_964352935.1 uncultured Rickettsiales bacterium
ATGTATGGGCTTACACAGTCCGAATTTGTAATCTCAGCACCTCAACCGTAAAGTTAAACCACCGACACTGGAAAATTTTTGATGCAAATGGCAAATTAGAGCAAGTTGACGGCGAAGGCGTTGTTGGCATTCAACCTACCATCAAAGCAGGCGAATCGTTTGAATATAGCAGCGGCTCTCACTTAACCACACCATCTGGCATGATGATGGGTAACTATGATTTTTGTTACTTAACTGTTGATGGCGATGAAAACTCCACTTTTTCAGTTGAAATACCTGCATTTTCACTAGATACACCACATAATAACGCTATTTTGAATTAAATTCTTATTTGTAATAAATTTTTAATGTTCACACCCTATAATTATTTCTGAAAGTTAAATATTTATAGGATTTAGAATGAGTTTTCAGGATAAGGTCGAAAGTGCAAACGTTGAGAAGTCACCAAGTGCACTTGACCACATGCATCCACCTTCACCTATGTTAAATGACGGAATGCTTAAGGTTTCTGACATTCACTCACTCTACTATCGCGAATACGGAAATCCCAAAGGTGAACCCGTTATTTTCTTACATGGTGGCCCAGGAAGCGGCTGTGAAGAAACTGAGTTCCGTTTTTTAGACCCTGAAACATTCCGCATCATTTTATTCGATCAGCGTGGTGCAGGAAAAAGTACCCCTCATGCAGAGTTACGCGAAAACACGCCAAAATTTCTCGTTGAAGACATTGAAAAAATCAGAAGTCATCTTAAAGTTGACAAAAAAGCACATATATTTGGTGGCAGCTCTGGCTGCACACTGGCGCTACTATATGCCATTGAACACCCACATAAGGTAAAATCGCTCACCTTAAGAGGCGTTTATTTTGGTGATAACCTACCTCAATATTATCAAGGCGATGCAACCGATTTGGGCAACCCTAAACTAATGGGTAGCGGTCGCTTCTTTCCAAAAGAGTGGCAAGAATATGTCAATTTCATTCCACCTGAAGAACGTGGAGACATGATTAAAGCATACTACAAACGCATTACCCGTGACATGCCAGGGTTATCGGAAACAGAGTTAGACGCTCTAGAAAATCAAGCGGCTATAAAATGGTCAAACTGGTTAGGAGCACCTATGCTACTTCACCCAGACCCTGAAGCATCAAAACGCTATCAAAACCCTAAAATAGCAAAATCTATTGGTCAAATTGGCATTGAATATTTAATGAATGATTATTACTTGCCCGAAAACTTTATTGAAAAGAATTTAGATAAACTCAAAGACATACCTACATCTATTGTGCAAGGTAGATATGATATGATTTGCCCAGCAGATACAGCTTGCAAACTTTATGAAACACTTCAAAAACACGGCAATACTGAATGTGATCTTATTCTCTCCACTGCCGCGCACTCAGCAAGAGACCCTCACACCACAGAGATGCTCGTCAAAGTAATGAATGAAAGGGTACAAACTAAAACCCTCGAGAAATCAGATAAATCAAATGAAAAAGCAATTCACGGCAGATTCACTGCAAAATTCTCATCTGAAAGCACTAAAACAATTTCTAACCAATTATAGTTGAAATCATTAAGTAACTAAACCGCCTCGGTCGAGCAAGTTAAGATAGCTATTTATTTGAGCATCGAGCAACACACCCCTACTCTGGCCAGAAATTTCACCATAACGCAACAATGTTGTCACTAATTTCTCACTACTGCTAAAGCCGTCTGTCGTCGTTCCACCTAATAACCCAGAAACTCCACTCAACAAGTCACTATCAGAAGATTCAGCACCAAGCAATGAAAGTAATTGCTGCCCCGTATCATATAAATTTGCCTCTTGCACTGTTGCAAGTTGCGATGGAAGTAGGCCTGCGGCTCTAAGGTCGTTATAAAGCGCGGCACTTGTTTCATCATTTAGCGGTGCTGTTTGATAATTACTTAAAACAGATTCAAGCTTTAAAATCTGCCCTTCAGAAAGCGTAAGTGGCCCAGACAATCCAGATGCTGTTGGATTTGATTGCTGCGCTAGTACTTCTTGCGCAGCTTGCGATAAATTAAGCACGTATGCCGCCCCAAAGTTGACAGTTGGGCGATTAATATTACGTACATCACTTAGTATATTACTACTATTAGCTTTTGCAGCAGGCACTGAAAGCGATGCTTGATACTGCTGTAATACACCATTTAATCTGCTGGTAATTTCCATTTTATTACCTGTATTCATCACGTTTTCATCACTATTCGTTTAAAGTGATAACTACCAATCCTTATTGTGCGCTTCTTCCAATAAAAAGTCAAATAGGATACATAGTCACAAAATATAAATAAAATATAAAAATATGCTTGTCATTTAAATTGTTGTTAGCTAGTATCCGCGACCTATTCTATAGGTATGCACCCGTAGCTCAGCTGGATAGAGCATCTGACTACGAATCAGAAGGCCGGGCGTTCGAATCGCTCCGGGTGCACCACTCTAAAAAATTACTCCGCTGAAGCATAAATTCACCTAAATTTGTTCAATCACAAAATTGAACTATCGCCATAACCATGCTAAGAAGCATCTATGAAACAACCCAGCTTCCTTTCAAAACCACTCAATGAAATGACTCCACAAGAGTGGGAGTCCATTTGCGATGGCTGCGGACTATGTTGTCAAATTAGGGTAGAAGATATCGATTCTGGCGAGATTGTGCTTTCCAATGTCAGCTGCCGCTATTTGTGCCACGACTCGCATCAATGTTTAGATTATGCAAACCGCCAGCAAAATGTGCCCGATTGTGTGAAAGTCACCCCACAAAACATCCACGAACTCACATGGCTGCCACACACTTGCGGCTATCGTCTGGTTGCCAATAATCAATCGCTCGAAGATTGGCACCCGCTCATTTGCGGCAATCACGAAGAAGTTCATCTTTCAGGCCCATCAATGAAAGACAGCCTCATCAGTGAAGACGAAGCCGATTGGGATATAGAAGAATAATAACCAACAATAATCATGAAATATTAAAAATTGCATTGAGTCACCATTGATTATGCATTAAAAATAATCGCATAAAAAATTAATGAGGGATCTATGAGCTTTCTAGAAAAATACGACATCAGTTGGGAAATAGCACAAACCTATCTTATCGAATATGGCACTAACATCTTTTTTGCACTCGCCATTTTCTTTGTGGGTAAATGTCTTGCAAATATTGCGACTTCACTCATCAAAAAATCACTTACACGTGCTAAGCTAGATCAAATGCTAGTATCCTTTATTGGCAACATTGCCTACACCGCATTGATGGCTTTTGTAATTATTGCCTCGCTTTCAGAGCTTGGTGTTGAAACCACCTCTATCGCAGCTGCACTTGCCGCTGCTGGTTTAGCCATTGGTTTAGCCTTGCAAGGTTCGCTTTCCAATTTCGCAGCAGGCATCATGATTATTGCGTTTCGCCCGTTCAAAACAGGCGACTATATCGAAGCAGCAGGCACAGCAGGTAGCGTGAAGGAAATCAACATTTTCACCTCCGTGCTTCAAACGCCTGATAATAAGCGCATCATCATCCCTAACTCTTCCATCACTTCAAGCAACATCTGCAACTATTCTGCCAACCCAACCCGTCGTTTAGATTTGGTGTTTGGCTGCGGCTATGATGACGATCTTAAACTTGCCAAAAGCACCATTGAGCGTATCATTAATGCCAGCAAATATGTGCTAAAAGATCCTGCTCCACTAGTAGCAGTATCAGAGCTAGGCGCAAGCTCGGTTGATTTTGTTGCTCGCCCTTGGGTAAATTCTGAAGATTATTGGTCCGCTAAGTTTGAGTTGATTGAACAAGTTAAACTCGCATTCGATAAAGAAGGTCTCACCATTCCTTATCCGCAGCGTGATGTGCATCTTTATGAAGAAAAAGCGAAAAAGAAGCCAGCAACTAAAAAAGCACCTAAAGCTTCTAAAGCAGCTTCAGCTCCCGCTAAAAAAGCAACTGCTAAGAAAACAACCGCTGCAAAGGCAACAACTAAAAAAGCAGCAACCACTCCTAAGAAACGCACTAAAAAGGCATCCCCTCCGGGTGATGACGCCTAAAACAAAAAGCCCCTTATCCAAAATGATAAGGGGCTTTTTTATTACTAAATCTAAGATATAATACTAAGCAATATCAAATACAGCATCTACTTCCACCGCTACACCAAATGGCAAGCTAGAAACACCCACAGCAAAACGTGCATGCTCACCTTTCTCAGCCAACACTTCTACCATCAAGTCTGATACGCCATTTGCCACAGCAGGATGATCTTTAAAATCATCGGTCGCATTTACAAACACACCAAGACGCACGCAACGTTTCACTTTCTCTAAATCACCACCGCAAGCTGCTTTTAGTTGCGCTAAAATATTGATACCGCAAATACGTGCTATTTTCTTTCCTTTTTCAAGGTCACAATCAGCGCCAAGCTTCCCCACCTGTCCTTCAACTGAACCATTCACAAATGGCACCTGACCAGAAATAATCACCTGATTACCGCTCACCACATAAGAGACATAGTTC
>CAYGTX010000154.1:0-4438 GCA_964352935.1 uncultured Rickettsiales bacterium
GGCTATCTGTTTAAGTTAGAAAATCTTATCTAAAATATACAGAAAGATTGTTGCGTTGAGAAAGGAATGACGTTAGAATTTCAAAGGACTTGGATGTAAAAGGAGTTTTTTCTTTTTTAATGAATTTTTATTCTAGTTTACTCTTAAAAATAGAACGTTGAGTTGGGGTTTTAAAAGCATGCTATTTGTGCTTACAGGAAAGTTATTTTCTTTTCCAAGATGTTTGGAAAGAGGAGCTTTGTTGTGCTTGGTTATGCTTTTCGTTTTGTTTTCTGCTGGTATTCAACCCGCGTTTGCTAATTCAAAATATGCTTCACTGGTGATTGATGCCGACACGGGCGTGGTGTTGCATCAAGAAAATGCAGGTTCTAAACGTTATCCTGCTTCCCTTACTAAAATGATGACACTTTATCTTACATTTCAGGCGCTTGAGCGTGGTAAGTTAAGCTTAAATCAGAATATTCGTGCATCGACAAGAGCTCAAAAACAGCCACCTAGCAAGTTAGGTCTTAGAAAAGGTGAGCAAATAAATGTTAAAACAGCTATTGAAGCATTGGTGGTAAAATCAGCTAATGATGTGGCAGTAGTTTTAGCTGAAGCTGTTGGCGGAACAGAGTGGCAATTTGCCATGATGATGAACCGTATGGCGAAACGCTTGGGTATGAGCAAAACAAATTTTAGGAATGCTTCTGGTTTACATCATTATAAACAATATAGTAATGCCTATGATATGGCGCGTTTAGCCGTAGCACTAAGGCGTGATTATCCGCAATATTATCATTTCTTTAAACGTACAAGCTTTCGCTTTAAGGGTAATACCTACCGAACACACAACCGCGTAACGCAGAAATATCCTGGTGCAGATGGGCTTAAAACAGGCTATATTAACGCTTCAGGCTTTAATTTGGTGACGTCTGTAAATCGTAAAGGGCAGAGAATAGTTGGTGTTGTTTTAGGTGGGCGTAGTAGCCGTACACGTGACAGCCATATGGTGTCATTGCTCAATAGAGCCTATAAGAAATTAGCTGAAAATCGAGTGGGAACCAATCGTATCAGTGTGGCAGCAGTGCCTACGCCTAAACCAAAACCAGGAACGAGATTTTCTTCTATTATAGCACCTGTAGAAGAAACACTAATTGCGCAAAACGCGGTTGAGAAAGTGGTGGGGCAAGGTGATTATGATGCGCCAGTGCCTGCTGAAAAGCCTGATGTTAAGGTACAACTCATTCCTGTAAATAAGCGTTTTGGAATGGCAGCTGAAGATGTTTATTCAGTGCCAATTCCTAAAACACGCCCTTAATCCTATATTGATATAAGCTTTAAGTTGGTAGTGATTGTCGTTATCAAGGAAAATTCTTGACTTTTTAATCTGAAATAAGGTATTTAAACCGCTCTTATTCATTCAAATTGATTAGAAATATGACGGCTTTAGCACAAAAAACGGACTCTAAACCAGTGAACCCAAACGCACCAACTGAAGAAAAAGTTCTTTCTGTTACCCATTGGACGGATACACTTTTTTCATTTAAGTTAACTCGCCCTGCAAGCTTTCGCTTTAGTTCTGGCGAATTTGTGATGATTGGTTTACAAACAGAAAAGAAGCCGTTGCTACGTGCTTATTCTATGGCAAGCCCATCATGGGATGAAGAGTTAGAGTTTTTCTCAATTAAAGTTGAAAATGGCCCGCTAACATCGCGTTTACAAAAAATTCAGCCTGGCGATAGAGTATTGCTTGGTAAAAAACCAACAGGCACGCTTACGTTAGATGCACTTGCGCCCGGTAAGCGTTTATATTTGCTTTCAACGGGCACTGGTTTTGCACCTTTTGCAAGTGTAATTCGTGATCTTGAAACCTATGAGAAATTTGATGAAGTGATCGTCACCCATACATGCCGACAAGTGGCAGAGCTTGGTTACAGTAAAAAAGTAGTTGAAGATGTTCTCAAACATGAGTTTTTAGGTGAAGTAGTACAGGGTAAATTATCATTTTATGATAGTATTACACGTGAGGAATATGTGCGTCAGGGGCGTATTACGAACTTAATTAAGAACGGTAAATTCTTTGAAGATATTGGCAAGTCAGCATTTAACCCTGAACATGATCGTATCATGATTTGTGGTTCAAATGATATGAATTTGGAAATTAAAGAACATTTGGAAGAAAACGGCTTTAAGCAAGGAAGTAACCACGCTCCAGCACAATATGTACTGGAAAAAGCGTTTGTTGGTTAATTTCTTTGATAATAGATAGCAAAAAAGGCCTGCAATTAACGCAGGCCTTTTTTATTGATTCTTTTAGTCTAAAAATTACTTTGATATTCTTTAAGGTTATCCATTGTTTGATCCAAGTTGTTTGGTTTCAATTTCTCTAACGCATTAATATCTACTTTATTAAAATCGATACTATTTCCAACATTTCTAACAGTGTTAATTAATTCTGCGCGCTCTTTTTGTGACATGTTGCGTAATTTTTCTTGGATGACCTCAGCTTGTTTCATAACCATTTCTTGTTGTGCCGCTGACATTTGGCTAACAATGTCATTTACATTCTCAACTAATTTTTGGTCACTTTTATAAGACGATGCAACCGCACTCTGAGTTAGCGTTGTTGCTAAACCAATTGCCATTGCTAAGGTAAAAATAAAACGTATTTTCATGCTTACAGTCCCTTTTCATTCTACTTTAGAAATTATCCCACCCAATTAATACTAAAGTACATTTCTTAATTAATCGTTAATTTGTCGAGGTTTTTTTAAATGTCAAGTTTTCATGAAGTTAGATTTCCAATAGATATTGCGTATGGATCTGTTGGTGGCCCTGAATATTCAACGGATGTGATTGTTACCCATGGCGGCAATGAGAAACGTAACATAAACTGGGAAGCGGCTAGAAATCGCTATAATGTGGCATATGGCGTGCAATCTCAACAGCAGTTAGCTGTGTTGGTTGCTTTCTTTCGTGCACGAAAGGGTAAGGCGTATGGATTTCGTTTTAAAGACTGGGGAGACTATCAAGCTTTAAATCAGGAAATTGGTGTGGGTGATGGAGTGGAAGTTAGTTTTCAGTTAGTCAAAACATATGAAAGTAGCGTGAATAGTGAATCTAGAATGATTTCAAAGCCTATTGGAAGTACCATAATTATTTATATTGATGATGTTTTACAGGCTTCAGGTTGGACATTAGATAGTAGTACAGGAATCATTACCTTTGATAGCGCACCAGATGCAACGGCTGTAATAAAAGCTGATTTTGAATTTGATGTACCTGTTCGGTTTGATACGGATCGCTTATCTGTAACATTAGAAGATTATGGCACTTATAGCTTAAGCGAAGTGTTGCTAGTAGAGCTACGTTAGTTTAAATGGCCATAGAAGTGGCTTCCACACCATATGGGGCACTTTTATAATCACTTGGCATGTGTGGCGAGCGTTGTTTGTTATTGAAAATAATTTCTGATGTGTAGGGATTATCGCCTTCTTTGTGTAATAGTTTAATATCACCATTTTTAAATTGATTGTGGTTATTCAGCCATTCAATATCGTGATGGAAGAATTCTTTTTCAAAGCAGGCTAAAGTGTCTTTGTGCCCAACAATAATGCATACATCAATGTTCTTTCGGTCGAGGCTACTCATCATCTTTTCTTTAAACGTTTCCATTCTTGCGGTGGTGTCGGCCATACTTTCCCCTAATGGTATGGGAGCATAGAAGTCACCTCTCTTTTCTGCTAAAGATTTTATATAAGCGGATTCTGTTGCAAATTTCTTTAAGCGCTCTTCTGGGTTGCGTACTTGAGTAAAAATACCAAAGTCTCTTTCTCTTAAGAGGGATTCTTCTCTAAACTGAATATTTGAGGTTTCATTTGACAGGAGATTTCCTGCTCCTTCTACAAGACCATTCTTTGTTTGTTGAGTGCGTAAATATGGGCTGTAATAAACACGAATTTTTTTGCCTTGCAGCTCTGGATGTTCATCAAAAAATTGCTTTAAGGCTTTGCCAGCATCTACGGCTTGTTCATGTCCAAAGGTTGTTAAGGGAACTTTAAAATCATGATCTTTGGCATATCGCGTATGATCAAGATTTGCGGTTGATTCACCGTGTCGAACTAAAAATATGTGTTTGTTTTTCTTTGTCATAAGCTCATTTATTTGCACTCTGATAGCTGTATTTCAGAAAGCATTCTAGCACAACAATATTAAAGAATTATTACAACCTAAAAATTCGAGATAAATATGAAGCCTATTTCTTTAAGTTTAAAAACACATTTAAGCCAAGAAGTCACAAGCCTTGCAACTTGTTGGAAGCTTTCCAGACGTGATGGGGTGGTACTTGGTTTTACCTCGCATAGTAAAGATATTTTTTATGATGAAATAATCTATAAGGCAACGACTGGCTTTACGCCGAGCTCAGTTAAAAGCCATAGTGGGCTTGCGATTGATC
>CAYGTX010000155.1:0-4427 GCA_964352935.1 uncultured Rickettsiales bacterium
GGCTTTCAGCTTCACTTGCAGAAGCAGGTGGGGCGGGAAGTTCAATTTCTGGTAAATCTTGTGCATGAGCCTCTATTTGCAAGAAGCCAATACAAAAAATGACAGGCAACACTGTTTTAAGCAGCGCTTCTAAAATGTAGGATCTTATATGCTCAATTTTGTTGCTACTCAACATCACGTGGAATCAAATGTTTGATTTCTTTCTCTACCAACTGCTTCACAATCGTTGCCAGATTCTTATCCATCCATTCCGATAAATAGGGACGAATAGCCTCGATCACCAAATCTTCTAAAGTGGTACCACCGCGTGTTGCTGGCGAGTTTACTTTTTGCCTTGGAAGAGCATTCATCATTTCTTTAAGCACTGCTTGTGAAGTTGCCGCCGCTGTTTCAGAGAGAAGACGATCACTTGGGTGAGATTCAACTTGCTCAGCTTTTGCTTCTTCTGGTTGTGGCTGTGGCTCGGCAGATTCTATTATCTCATCTTCTTCTACCGCAGCTTCTTGCTGAATATCTTGCGCAGGTTCATCTAATGTTGCTGGCTCTTCCGCTTCTTCTGCACTCACTTCGACCGCAGCTTCCGGCTCCGGCATAGCTTCAGCCGATGTTTCTGCTTCTTGTGCAACACCATCATCTGCTTCTAACATATTATCAATATCGCCCAACAATCCTTCAGACCCATTTTCTTCTGGTGTATTTACTGATGTTTCCGACATGGCTTCCCCATCCTCAATTATATCGGTTAATTCTAGAACATCATCTTCTTCATCTTCAGTTGAAGCATCGGGAGAAGAATCTTCCTTTACTGTATTTTCTTCTGGAGCATCATCTGCTGGCGCTTGAGGCGCAGCTTCTTCTTTTTCGCTCTCATTATTCGTTTGCTTAGACGCATCTTTCTCATCATCCCCAGCGATTACGCCACGGATAGTGTTTAAAATATCGTCCATAGAAGGATTGTCAGCGTTTGATTCCGCCATAGATTTTGCACTGCTTTCGATTCAAAAATACTTAAAATGTAATATTACAAGTTGAATATACCACATCAGTTGAAATTAAAAACCAATAATTTGGTACTGTGTGCGATCGTGATATTTTTTTGGGTCAAATTCCCTCTCAACATCAAGCGCCAAACGCTGTGCATCCAACTCGCCAATACTGGCTAACAGCTGATAAGCGCCCACAATCGTATCGCGCCTATCCCCTATTAATTCTTGCTTTGCATTATAAAGTTCTTGCTCTGCATCAAGCACATCTAGTGTTGTGCGCGCGCCCACCTTCGCTTCTTCTACCACACCTTCAAGTGCAACTTCAGCCGCACTCACCGCTGCTTGTGTTGCGGTTATTGAAGCGCGCGCTGCTTGTAACTGATAAAAACTGCGGATAACATTTTCTTTCACTAACTCTTGTTGCTGGCGAAAGTTTTCACGTAATACTTCTTCATTATGTTTGGCTTGGCGAATGCGTGAATATTCAGCGCCTGCTTGATAAAGCGGCACAGCAACATCCACTGTATATGTTTGTGTCTGACTTTCTGTGTTCCCTGAAGAAAAAGCAAACACGCTATCTTCTTCCGCATGGGATGCATTAAAAGAAACCGACGGCAAAATACGTGACTTCTGAATAGAAACTTCACGCTCTGCATCTATCATATCTTCTTTTGCAGCCACCAGAGACGGATGTAAACTCTCAGCCTTTTCTAGAAGAGCTTGCAGCTTAAGTGGTGGCAATGCAGGCACATCACTTAGCAAAACCGTTGCATCTGCCTGCACACCCACAGTGCGCTTAAATGCAGCACGCGAAGCTTCCAACGCCGCCTCTGCATTTGCTAACTGAGAGATAGAAAGCGCCAAACGTGCTTCACCTTGTGAAACATCTGTTTTGCTTATATCTCCCAACTTGAAACGCTTTTTCGTTGCTTTAAGATGTTTCTCAAGTACCGCTTGATTGTTACGGCTAATTTCTACCAACTCTAAATCGCGCACCACATCTAAGTAGGCAGTTGCTGCCTCTAGCAAGACTTCCTGCTCTACTGATAGCAAGCGCGCCTCTGCTGCTAAAATGCGATGATTTGCCTGCCTCATTTTAGCAACCGTGCCACCGCCATTAAAGAGGGGCTGAGATAGACTTAATGTTTTGCGCTCAGTATCACCATCCGATTCACTAGCACCAAATTCGATCTCTTTTTTTCCGCGAGAATAACTTCCTTCTATCGTGGGTAACCATTCAGAAAGTGCTTGTGGTGCATTTTCATTGACGCTTTTCACTTGTGCTTCTTCCGCACGAATACGGTGGCTATTTTCATAGGCTGCGGTAAGCGCTTCATTTAAATTCATTGCGTAGCCATGTTGCACCATCATCAAAAGACATGCGCAACTGAACACCACACTAAAACATGCTTTTATGAAATACGAAAATTTTATCGCCACAAAGAATTACTCAATTATATAAATGCATGGTGATGTGTGCAAAGCTCACCAAGTTGAGGTGCACTTGCATATTCACCATCACGCTGATGCACGCCTTTTTCAGAACGCACAAACTCGGTAATTGTGCTATTATAAGGCGCGTGCTCAAACACACAGATAAGTTTTCCGCCCATCGCCAGTTGATCTAACAAGCCATTAGGCACTTTATCAATCATACCGCCGACAAAGATAACATCATAAGGCCCGCCATCACTATGACCATTGGCAAGATTTCCCGTCATAATAATGCCATTATCAATCTGCAACTTATTTAAACGCGTATTGGCTTTAGATGCCAAATCGGTATTTGACTCTAACCCCACCACTTTACGCGCTAAATGGCTTAAAACTGCAGTAGAATAGCCCGTATTGCAGCCCACATCCAACACTGATTTATCGTCTGCAATATTAGCTTTACTCAGTAATGTAGAGAAAATCTGAGGTGCGATCATATAACGATTATAACCAAGTGGCACTGGACCATCGATGCATGCTACCCCTTCATAGGTTTCTGGCACAAATATTTTACGTGGAATACGAGCAAGCACCGCCAACAATTGCGGGTTTGTTACGCGTTGAGGAAGAATTTGCCCAAGAATCATATTCTTTTGTGCGGTAAATCGTTCAGTCACTGCCACCTCTTTCTATCTTAAAAATATATGATATATTATATAAGCGATTCAGATTTAATGTAAAAGAATGCCATATTATCGTTATTTATAGAAGGATAAATTCTAAAGTCAATTATGCTACAAAGCAGCTTCTTATCGCGACATAACCTAACATAAAAAAGTAACACATTTTTTGCTTTACAAATATGCATATAAAGCTTATACAAGCCCACCCAATCATAGCAGCATATTTAGCTAAACTGACTTGTGGGCTTCAACCTGACTTAAGAGGCTTTATGAGATGCATCAATTTAACTCTGTCGCGCAATTAGCAAAAACGCTAACACCCTCGTCTCCTGTTCATATTTTTCGTCGTGATACTATCACCACTGCTGCCGCTTGGTTTCAAGAGCAGTTTAATGGGCAGACGCTTTACGCTGTAAAAACCAACCCTGAGAAGCAAGTGCTCACCACATTGTTTGAAGCTGGCATCACAGACTATGATGTTGCCTCACTCAATGAGATTGAGCTAGTGCGTTCACTGCTTGGTGATAAGGTAAATCTTTACTTCATGCATACGGTGAAAAACCGTCATGCCATCAAAGAAGCTTACTTTAAGCATAATGTGCGTGATTTCTCACTCGATAGTGAAGCGGAATTAGAAAAAATATTAGCCTGCACTAATAATGCTGATGATTTGAATTTATATGTGCGTTTGGCTATTCCAAACACATTTTCTGAAATTGATCTTTCCAGTAAATTTGGCGTTTTCGCAGAAGATGCGGCAGCGCTACTGCTTAAAACAAGGCAAGTTTCTAAAAAGCTGGGCATCTGTTTTCATGTGGGTTCACAATGTATGCACCCTGATGCTTATCGCCAAGCCATTGCCATGGCTGGTCAAATCATCAAGGAAGCAGGTGTAATTGTGGATGCTTTTGATATTGGTGGTGGTTTCCCATCTATCTATCCAGGCATGACACCTCCTCCGCTTGAAGCATATATGAACACCATTCATCGTGAATTTGCACAATTAAAGCTTGGCTCACATTGCAAACTTCTGTGCGAACCAGGGCGTGCGCTGGTGGCTGAAAGTGGCTCTGTGCTTGTGCAGGTTGAGCTGCGCAAAGACCACCATCTTTATATTAACGATGGCACGTATGGCAGCTTGTTTGATGCAGGGCAACCGGGGTTTATCTTCCCTACCCAAGCCATCCGCCTAAATGGTGAATTTTCAGAACATACCACACCATTTAGTTTCTATGGCCCAACATGCGATAGTATGGATTTTATGAAAGGCCCTTTCTACCTTCCATCTGATATTGATGAAGGTGACGTTTTAGAAATTGGTCAG
>CAYGTX010000156.1:0-4414 GCA_964352935.1 uncultured Rickettsiales bacterium
TGGTTTTAAATCAATTAATAGTACGTATGTATTATAAAGAATATGGATAGTTAAAAGAATAAACAACTTTGTAATTTGTTTTTACGCTACCAGAAGTTCCTCATTTTTAGTCTAGTTTTTGTGTGGTAAGTGGTGGAATCCCTAGCCACAGCACCAGAGAAATGGTGCCGGATATCGGATTTGAACTGATGACCTACCGCTTACAAGGCAGGCTTTGGTGTTAAGTGTGAAAATGCTAAAACCTAGGTCTGAGAATGCTTTGAGTACTATTTTTACTGCATTTTTTTCAGAGTTCTTATGCGCTGATTTTATGATAATTCTGCAACATTCTCTGAAAATAGAAAATCTTTTTAACACCATGCTTTCTCTTAAATCTTCTAATTTAACGAGAGTAAAAGTAGTAACTTATTATACTTGGTTTAGTGATGTTTAGTTAAAGTAAAGCAATATACCGAAAGTTAATAAACATTAATTATACCCTAGTTTGGTATTCTTGTGATAGAATAATAAGGAATAAGGAATAAGGAATGCAGAAATCAGGTTTTACTCTTTTAGAACTTTCAATCGTAATCGTGATTATTGGCTTGATTGTGGCGGGAGTTAGTGCAGGGCAGAGCTTGGTAAAGCAGTCGCAATTAAGAGCAGTTTACTCAGATTTTAGTAAGTACCGCGTTGCCTTTACTGCCTTTCGTTTGCAGTATGATGCGCTTCCAGGTGATATGGAAAAGGCTTATGATTATTTTGGTTCGGCATTGGGATGTACTGATGCTAACGTGAATACGACTATCGCAGGTTGTAATGGTGATGGAAATCAAAAAATAGGTAATATTACTACTGCAGGTGAAGGATTAAGAGCTTGGCAACATTTACAACAAGCTAACTTAATTGAAGGAAATTTTCTTGATACCGTAACATCTACAAGTTCTGTAGCTTTTGTTTTAGGGCGTGATGTGCCAAGAGCCCCACTTCCAAATACAGGTTGGCAATGGGCAGCGGACGTAGCACCAAGTGAGAACCATTTGCGCTTAGGTGGTGAGGCATTCGGCTCTGCAACCAGTGTAAACGTACATGCCATTAAGCCTGCAGATGCACATAGCCTTGACGTTAAACATGATGATGGAGCAGTTAGCACAGGACAACTACAAGGCATTAATGCACACAATGGATCGTCTTGGCAGACTAACTGTGTCAGCGCTGGTGAATATAATTTAACCTACGATTCACTTGCTTGTCGGCTATTCTTTTTTGGTCTGTAATTAGATTTAGATTTGCGCCTGAATTAGTAAGAAACGGTATCTTTTCGATATGTTATTATCCTCCTATCTTAGAGGCTTACTGTAGTGTTTATATCGGTTGCTTTTGCCATAATAGGTGTAGTGCATGCACTGGAAATAGTGAGTGCAAAAAAGCAATGCCAATAACTGTGGCAATTTTATCAAACTCTGAAAATTTTTGTAGGCTTTGGGTTAGTAAGTGGTGAAAATCACAGCCACAGCACCAGAGGAATGGTGCCGGATATCGGATTTGAACTGATGACCTACCGCTTACAAGGCGGTTGCTCTACCACTGAGCTAATCCGGCACATGGAGTTGATGTATAGATATATAGAGAAGTCTGCGAGAGATTCAATAAAAAATAATAGTAATCTTTGAAAAATAATACTTTCTTACTTTATGTTATTTAAAGTACAATAAAATAAGCAGTTAGTTAAAGCGGTTTGTAAGCCTTTAATTAAAAATAAAAGTCATTACTTTTTTGGATGGAATACATTGTTTTTAACAATAAAGGGTATATTAAAAAAACTTACTCCAGAAGCGTTCTTTCGCTATTCGGTGAAGACAATTATTCCCCTTCTTTATCACACAAAATATATTGGTTTTCATCATTTGCCAGAGCGTGGGCCGGCATTATTAATCGCCAATCATGTTTCTTATATGGATGGCGTGGTGATTCAAGCCGCATGCAAGCGTCCTGTTCGCTTTGTCATTGATAAGCAAATTTATCAATTACCCGGTGTAAATTATTTTATGCGCCATAACCGCGCCATTCCTGTCTATCCTAAAAAAGATGAAGTAAGCAACGCGCTGGATGAAATTTCAAATGGATTAGAGGCGGGAGATATTGTGTGTATTTTCCCCGAAGGCCAGCTCACCTATACAGGTAACTTAGGGCGCTTTAAGCCAGGTATTGAATGGATCATAGATCGTGACCCAGTGCCTATTTATCCAATTGCACTCAAAGGCTTGTGGGGAAGTATCTTTAGTCGGAAATATTTAAAATCATCATTTCGTTGGTTGCCCAAAACATTCAGAAGAAAAGTCACCGCAATTTGTGGTGATGTAATTCACCCTGGCGATGTCACTGTCAATCAGTTGCAACGAAAGGTACTTGAGCTTAAGAACGCGATTGATTGAAAGATAGTCTATACATTCGTTCAATTGCCACATAAGTGGCGGCGCGCATTCGCACTTTTATTATAATGAATATTTGAAGCCCCATTCTGAAATGAAACGACTATAAGAAAAAGGGGCGAGACCAATTCAGCCTCGCCCCTTTTTTGCTTGTATGATTGCGACTAAAGCTTGTCGGAAACAAATTTATTTAAGCGCTTAATAAAAGCGGCTGGGTCAGTGATAGACTCGCCTTCTAGCACGCAGGCTTGATCATATAAAAGCTCGACTAACTCATTGCTGTCCGCTTCTTTTTGGTGGCTGCCAATAAAGGCTACTAAAGCATGTTCAGGGTTAATTTCCAGAATCTTTGCAGCACCATGTTTGAGTTGTTTTTGCTCTAACATAAAGCGTTCCATGCGAATATCCATGCCTTGTTCAGAAGCTGCCAAGCATGATGGTGTGTCGGTTAATTTGTCGGTAAAGACAACATCATGCACGCGACCCTTTAACACTTCTTTGAAAAACTTAAGTGTTTCTTCGCGTTGTTTTTCTTCTTTTTTAGTAGGTTTCTTTTTTGACTTCTTGTCGCTATCGCTGCTATCTTTTTCATTTGTAGATTCGGCGATGCTATCCAAATCAATGCCCGCACGAGTAACCGAGCGCAGCTCTTTGCCTTGATAGTCATTCACTACATTAACCCAAAAATCATCGACAGAATCATTAAACAACAACACTTCAATGCCACGCTCTTTGAAACCTTCAAGCTGAGGGCTATGGCGTAATGTTTCGATGTTATCCCCTAGTAGATAGAAAATATGTTCCTGCTTCTCTTTCATACGACTGATGTAATCAGCGAGGGTGGTAGATTCATCCTGTGCGGTGGTGTTGAAGCGGCATACTTCAAGTAGATTTTCTTTGTTCACATCAATCGGTTCACAAAGACCTTCTTTTAGCACTGCGCCAAAGTTTTTCCAAAATTCTTTGAAAGCAGCGGGTTCATTTTCAGCCTTCTTATTAAGCTCATTTAATACGCGTTTCACAATAGAATTTTTAATGCGCTTCACCACGGCATTATGCTGCAAGGTTTCACGGCTAATATTAAGTGGTAAATCTTGCGAATCTACTACCCCACGCAAGAAGCGTAAATAGCTAGGGATTAAATCCACTCCTTCATCGGTAATAAACACACGTTTCACATAAAGTTTTACACGAGTTTTGCGCTCTGGGTGATAAAGGTCAAATGGTGGACGAGTAGGAATATAAAGTAGGTTAGTATATTCAATTACACCCTCTGCTTTGTTGTGGAGTGTCATCCAAGGCTCGTCTGCTGCATGTGCTACATGGTGATAAAATTCATTATATTGTTCATCGGTGATGTCTGATTTGTTACGCGTCCAGAGTGCTGCGCCTTTGTTGATATTTTCTTTCTCACCTTCGGCATCTTCAAGCTCGACTGGAAAAGAAATGTGATCAGAGTAGGTGCGAACCACATGGGTGATGCGATGCTTGTCTGCAAATTCCTCTTTATCTTCACGTAAATGAAGGGTGATCCGTGTGCCTTGTTGCTCTAATGCTTCAGCGGCAGGTTCAATGGTGTAAGAGCCATCGCCTGTTGAGTGCCATTGCCATGTTTGCTCGTCACCTGCCTTGCGACTCTGTACCGTAATTTCATCAGATACCATAAAGGCAGAATAGAAACCTACGCCAAATTGACCAATGAGCTGTACATCTTTTTTGCTATCGCCTGACATGTTTTCAATAAAACGTTGTGTACCAGAACTTGCAATTGTTCCTAAATTCTGGATTAAATCTTCTTCATTCATCCCAATGCCATTATCGGTAATGGTTAGAGTGCGGGCTTTTTCATCAGGTTTAATATGAATGCGAAGGTTTTTGTCACTACCTTCAAGTGCTTCATTGGTGAGGGCTTCCTAGCGTAGTTTATCGCAGGCATCAGATGCGTTAGAGATAAGCTCACGCAAGAAAATATCTTCATGCTGATAGAGCGAATGAATCATCAG
>CAYGTX010000157.1:0-4402 GCA_964352935.1 uncultured Rickettsiales bacterium
CAAAGAAGGAATCTTAGTTTCGCGTGATGGTTATGATCGATCAGTTTCCAACTCTTGGGAAAATGGATCAGTTCCATGCTGGTATTGCCTATTTTCGTGGATTTAAAGTACGTCTATTCCTTATTATTCAGGATACCGAGCAGCTGAAGGGTATTTATGAAGAACATGGTATGAACTCGTTTCTTTCCAACTCTACCTATCGTATTACTTTTGCTGCAAACAATATTGAGACAGCAAACCTCATTTCACAATTGGTGGGTAATAAAACAGTAGAGCAAGAAGCGGTCAATAAACCTAAATTCTTAGATCTAAACCCAGCCTCACGCTCGCTTCACGTATCTGAAGTTCAGCGTGCATTATTATTACCACAAGAGGTAATTAATATGCCTCGAGATCAACAGATTCTATTAATTGAATCAAGTCCACCTATTAAATCGAAAAAGATTTTCTACTTTAAAGATAAGATGTTTACCAAGCGTCTTCTTCCTCCTATTGAAGTGCCTCAGCAGGAACCATATGATCCGCGCAGAGAGAATAGACCTAAACCTAAGCCTCCAAGCATTGAAGAAATAGAAAAACAGCAGGAAACTGAACGTGTTGCAGCGGCAGCGAATAAGAAAACTTGGTGGAAACTAGACTTCTTCGGCAAAAAGAAGCAGCCTAAGATTGCCGATGGCAGTAAGCAGAAAAAGAAAACAAAGCTTACTAAGCCTGCTCCAAAGAACCAAAAGAAAATTGAGAATAAGCAAGCTCAAGGTGAAATATCGCAGAATCCGGTTGATGCAATTGAGAATAAATCAGAAAATGATTCATCTAATAATGGTACGGCATAAAAGATGCTTAGATGAAGTGCCTAGCTAATAAGGCTAGGTATTAATTTCTAACGATGCTGATTCTTTCAGGCTTAATCCATAGTGATAAAGTGTAATAAATAACGAATGTAAATAAGCCTGAAAATAAAACGTCACTTAGAAAGTGACTGCCCTGAATGATTCTTGCGCCACCAAATATTATACCACTCAAAATGACTTTGATTAACTTTCGCTTGCGTGCTTTTGTACCTGAGGCAAATAGAAAAGCGATAGCCATAGGGTAAAACCCCATTGCTGCATGGCCTGAAACAAATGAGCAATTGGTTTCACAAAAATCAGTAATTATAAAAGCTGGAGTAAAATCAGCACTTCCACCAAAATATGAAACTTCAAACGGACGCGCTCTTCCCCAGTTATTCTTTAAAATGAGATTGACTAATAACCCTGGACCCAGTGCTAGCGCTAACGAAAGATATGCAAGCTGCCTTCTACCTAAATATTTCATATGGTTTTTAAATATCAAGCTTCTAACAAATAAGAGGATGTACGTAAGAGTAAGACAAGCTGCCAATACATAAATGCCGCGATACATGAAAAAGAACACAGGGTTTAGCTGGTAAGTAAAACCTTTCTCACTATCAAAAAAGAGAGTTGATACTGCCAAGTCAATTTGAGGAAATTGAATGAATACTGTAGCAAGCAAACCAAATGTAATAAGGAATAAGGTGAAGAAGTGTTTATTAAGCATAAGCAATTACCTGCTAAAAAGAATAAACTCTACCAACTGACTAATTTGTGTTTTATTGGTAATGCTGTAAGAATGAAACAGCACAAAGAAAGCTAAATTAATGCCCAACGAACAATATAATACCCAACTATAGCGACGGTGAGCCAGTAGCCAGTGGCTAACAAGTACAGTCGCTGGTATATAAATAGGCATTACCCAATCTGGTGCGGCATTTGAAACAAAGCTTAATAAGAGTATGAATATAATAAGTGGGAGTATGAAGCATAGTAATAGCCCTGCATGACTTGACTTGAGGCGCTCTGGTATCGTTAGAAATACAGCAAGTAAAATTAAGAATAATAAAGGTCCAAAAATAATAAACTGACTTCCAAAGAATCTAAAGAAGCTTTCTGCATTAAATAAGCTCTCTGCTAATTGTGCAGCTTGTTGCAAGTACACAAACGCTGCAAATTGATGTTCTATATTCCACAGAACGTTCATCATAAAAATACTCAGAGCAAGCAACCCACTCAGCCATAATTTTGGTTTAATGAGATAGTGTCGGTGTTCTTTATGAGTCACAAGATAAAGTAAAATGGATGGAAAGAAAAACACCATTGTATATTTACTCAGCAAACCAAAGCCAATTGCTGTGCCGCATGTTATCCAATGTTTCCATTTATTTTGATTAACCGCATGAATAAACATTAATAAAGCAAGTGCCCAAAAAAACATTAATGATGGATCAGGCGTAATAAAGGAAGATGAAATGCTTACGATTGGAAGTGTAAGGTAAGTAATGGCACTCCAAACACCATCTCTTCGGCGATATAGCGCTTTACCAATAAAATAAATGACGATAGCGGTGCCGCTATGAAGCATTGGTGAGCTTAATCGGGTGCATAAATTTGTATCACCGCAAATACCGGTGGATAACCATGCCCAAAAAGCAACCATCGGAGGTTGGCTTTTATATCCCCATGCTAATGACTTTGACCAATTTAGATACTGTTCTTCAAGCGCAAATATATCTAGTGAGAAAGGTAAAGAAGCCAATCTTAGAATCGTCATTACGGCCAATGCTGCAATGCACCATTTTAATATGTGGAGCGAGTCTGCTTTCATCTTATTTAATTAAACCTTGTGAAGGTGAGGATGCATCGGCATAACCTTTTTTAGGCATTCTGCCTGCAAGATATGCTTCGCGACCAGCTTCAATAGCAAGCCTCATAGCTCTTGCCATACGAATAGGATCTTTAGCCTCTGCTATGGCTGTATTCATTAACACACCATCGCAACCAAGTTCCATTGCAACAGCCGCATCAGATGCGGTACCAACACCTGCATCAACCAACACAGGCACACTGGATTGCCTTATAATTAACTCAATATTAAGTGGGTTTTGAATGCCAAGGCCAGAGCCGATTGGTGCTGCAAGTGGCATGATAGCACAACAGCCCATATCTTCTAATTTTTTTGCCGCTATTGGGTCATCCGTGCAATAAACCATCACATCAAATCCATCATCCAAAAGTACTTTAGCAGCACGCAGTGTCTCTTCCATATCAGGATAAAGGGTTGTCTTGTCACCCAATACTTCAAGTTTTACTAAGTTCCAACCGCCAGCTTCTCTTGCTAATCTTAGAGTTCTAATAGCATCTTCTGCGGTAAAGCACCCCGCTGTGTTTGGCAGGTACGTATATTTCTTAGGATCAACATAGTCTTGCAGCATTTCACCTTTACCAGCGTGAATATTCACACGGCGTACTGCAACTGTTACAATTTCAGCCCCACTGGCTTCAATCGCCTTTTTTGTTTCTGTGAAATCTTTATATTTTCCTGTACCCACAAGTAGGCGAGATGTGAAGCGCTGGCCAGCTACTTCAAAAAAATCATTATCTGTGCTTAACATTTCAACTGCTGCTGACATAGAATCAACCTCCTCCAATAAAATGGACAATTTCTAAATTATCACCATCTACAATGTGCGTGTTGTCATAGAGAGAGTGCGGTAATATTTCCATGTTTCTCTCAATGGCAACCTTTTCGACTTCAAGATCAAGCGTCTTTAAAAGGTCGCTGATGGATGACCCACTCGTGAAAGTATAAGCTTCACCATTTAATGTGATATTCATGATTAAAATTACGCTTTGTTTTCAATAATGTTCTCGTATAATATAGCCCAGACTTATACAGCAAAAACAGGTGTAAATTCAATGACGAAAGCCATCTTAATCTTAAATGGGCCCAATTTAAATATGCTTGGTGCGCGTGAGCCATCGATTTACGGCAATCATACGCTTGATGATATTGAAAAAACATGTGTAGAAAAAGCCAAAACACTCGGTTTTGAAGCAGTATGTCGCCAAAGTAATAGCGAATCAGAACTTGTGAGTTGGATTCAAGAAACAAATGCAAAAGCCATTGTGATTAATGCTGCTGCTTATACGCATACGTCAGTTGCGATAAGAGATGCGCTACTTTCTAGAAAATTACCATTTATTGAAGTACATCTTTCAAATGTGTATGCACGAGAAGAATTTCGTCATCATTCTTTCCTATCAGACGTTGCCATTGGTGTGGTAAGCGGGCTTGGTGTTGAAGGTTATAAAGCAGCAATAGAAGTTGTTAGCCAATATATCAAATAATGCGAGTATTCATTCCTAACAAAATTGTCTCAAGCCTAATTATTCAGGCTTGGTTGATTTAGGTGAAGTATCTACTTTTTTATCAGCAATACATTCTAACACTCGAACGTCATAAACGGGATGCTCTAATGTTGAAATAGAAGGGCTTGAAGCAAACATCCACCCTTCAAAAACAGTGCGTACTTCTTGGCCAGGCACTTTATCTTGTATGAAAA
>CAYGTX010000158.1:0-4401 GCA_964352935.1 uncultured Rickettsiales bacterium
CCCCCACTCCGTCCCACCCCAACACGCTGACCCCCACCTGCGTCGCAGCCTTGTCTTGTTTTCACACTGATAAACCTAATTTATGTGTACGAACACTAGTTTCATCCACAGCACACACAACATATTTTCTTAGTGTTCGTGATGCGTATACAGCATAAATTGCAGTGTGAACTTTGTGTCAGAATTATCACTTATAATAAACTATCCATACAGCCTATAAACGCATCGAAACTAGAATTAACTATTTATTAAGTATTTATCCCTTATAAATAAAAGAGCGGAAGGGAGTTCTTACATGTTAGCCATCGTTGCTGGCTAACAAAGATACTGTTTTAATGCATAACAATAGGTAATTGGCCTGTCAGAACAGGTATTGAAAGGAGTTTAAGATGGCCGGAACTTTAAGCAGTCAAGCACAATCATTATTTATGCAAATGTGGGGCGGGTTTACCACTGGGGGCAATACAAAAGGCGTCGTCACCTCTACAACGGCACAAAGCTCTGCACAAGAGTTAGCGTTATTGGATGCAATGTATAGAGCACTTATTGGCAAAGCTCAAAAGCGCCTCAAAATCGGTTATATGGACAGATTAAAAGGTGGCGGTAACGCGCAAGTGCTTGCTGAAATTTATCGCACCAAAGATGGACAAGATCTAGCTGGCGCCATTCTTGCGAAACCTGCCACGGTGAGCATGACGGACGCACAAGTGCGCGAGGCATTAGATGAGCTTGCACGTGAATTAAGACCAGAGCAAGAAAACCCTACTTTTGCCGATTCATTTGCAGAAATTAAAGCATTTTTATTAGAAGAATGGCAGAAAACATGTAAGTCTTTAGAAGCGTTAGTAGAATATGAAGCAGATGAGCAAAGTCGAAAATTGCTTGAAGATAACCTCGCTGCATTACAAAACAGCATCACTGCGCTAGGTACGGCTGAAACAGCAGATTCTGTTTACAAGGTGATAAAAGGCCAATGTGGGGGCAGCCCGAATGCAACGGTAAGAGCGGCGCTTAATGGAGTGTCACATCGTCAGCAACAGGCATTTGCAGAGGTGCAGGAAAATACTGGTGCTACCAAAGGGCTTGCAGTTGCCAGCTTTATGGATTGTTGGCAGATTCGTTCAGAATCAGATGGCGAAAAGATCGTGCAAACTGCCGTGCTAAATACCGAAGCACTCAAAGCCGCAATGAAAGACCAAATCTTAGAGGCACTCAACAATGGTTACACCAAGCTGGTATTTGCCGGAAAAGAAACGGTTGTGCGCAGTGAAAATGGTTTGGATGAGAATGGAAACCTAATCGATGTCTGGAGAGCAGCACTCTTAGAAGCGCAAGCTGAAAACAATCACACTGCTATTAAGACTGCTGCTATTCAGGAAGCATTAGACAATCTGGTGGTGGATGAAAATGACCGTGTTGTGAAAGACACTGCCGGTCACTTGATTGATGATGTGATTGCCGGCCAAGGGGTGAAGTGGAAAAACCCTACCAGCCAACAAAAAAAGGCTATGATTTTTGCACCGGGTATTTACGGCTCGAATGCAGAGGGCATTGTGACAGGTTTCATGCGACCAGAGCAAGCAGGTGTGGAGGTGCAGGCTAATCAAAGAGAAGCCATGGGTGCAGTGAGCAATAACCCCGGCATATTGGTGATTCGCGCCACTACTTCACCGGGATATTATAATCAGCCAAAAGCGAGTAGACGAGATGGTCAACTCTATTTTGGTGATACGCAAGACAAACACGACTTTAAGGTGCCTGCACAAGGTGGTGTAGCATGCCAAACCATAGTTTCAGTTGCGGAAATAGATGCCTTTGTAAAACATTCATTTGAAACAACACCCCCAGAAGGTGCGCTGGTTTTTTCGGTACCAGCAAATGTGGTTTGGCAAAATAATCAGTGGCAGGTAGTAAAAGCAGATGTAGAAAATCCAACGTTTGAAGAATTGACTGCTGAAGCTTATGTAAACGCCATTAACCGTCATCAGATTGGAAAACCAAAGGCTCATGTCATGAATTTGGAAGATACCACCCGCTATATGCATTATGGCACTGTGCCTGAAAAAGATGGCTATGGTGAGCTACAGTCGAATAAATTACGCGTAGTAGCAGCAGCTAACCTGCTGGGCGACTTCTATGGAGATACGATGGCGCAAAAGCCGGTAACCTCTTTATTTAAAGACCTAGAGTCAGGTGCGCTATGTGCGCTTGAACTCACCGCAGGTGGCACAAATACCATGCACTGGATGCAAGAAAAGCAAACAGGTATTAGTTTCCATAGTGCCTTGAATTTGATTGCTGGACAGCAAGAAATCTTGGCACGTTCAGAGAATGAATTTGACAAGCTGGTGGCTCAGAAAATGCAACAAACGCTTGAGAATATGGATAGGTTCGTGCCATGGGACAAAGGGCGTTTGAGAAAACCAAAGGCAGAACTCACCAGTGTTCAAGGATTCTTCTATACATTTATGGCAGATTTGCTTGAGAGTATTTATAACCATGATGAGCTAGGAGAACAACAAGATGTAACGCTTAGTGCAGACCTAACCATGTTTAAAACGGCCTTGCAAAGTGCAGATAATAGCCTTGCGCGAGAAATCAAAGAAATTCGTCGCAAAGGAGATATCGCCCATCAAGTAGCAAAAGTGATTATGGCACCTGCTAATACAACTGCGACAGCCGAAATAAATGCATTAAAACCCGAAATTAAAACATATGGCTTTGGGCTGAGCGAAAGAAACGTAAAGTCATTATATGACGCACAAGACAAAGCTGCTTGGTTTGAGCAAATGCTTGCAAAAAACATCCAAACGCTACAGCTTGAGAATCTGGATCCTATCAGTGAGGGTACGAAAAGATGGTGCCTTGCGTTTGAGGCAATTAACCAGAACAAGGAAAAGAAAGGCATTAACGACCTTTTCGAACTGCCATCCTGTGTGAATACATCTAAGATTGATGCTGAAATGTTGCTTTCCGTGGTGGAGGCACTGGCTGGAGAGCAAGAACAGCGGTCAGAATCACTGAGAGAGGCATTTAAAGGCAAGGTAACCAAGGGAAGTGAGCATTATGCCACTGCATGGATGGAAGTAAGTTGTGGCTATTTTCCTCTGCCAGAGCCTGAGAAAGTAAATCGTTTAGGCAAAGTAATTGAGTCACCATACCCGGCGCCTGATGCTCAAAAAATGCAAGTATTAATGGCCTCTTCTGAAGTAAGAGAAGCAATGCTGGAAAATTTGGAACTTGCGAAGGTGGGGCCACTAGGCGGGCGTGAACAAGCAATAAAAGACTGTATTAAACGATTCAGCGAAATCGCATGCGACGTTCACAAAGATTCACCTCGAGAGTTGCAAGAAACATTCACAAACCAAGTGAAGGCTGAATCTGTAAATAAAGCTAATCAGAAAGAGTCATCTATAGTGCGTTTTGGTTGAGCGTAGGTTTGGCAGTAATTGAATTAATCAAAGGGCTTTCCCAGCGTTTAAAAGAGACTCAACATCTTGATAACAAACAATAGGCATCCATTTGAGTGAAGTCGCTCTGAAAGCGCAGAGGTTTAATATTTTCCTCAAATTTGCTTTTACAAGCGCATTTAGTGTTTCCCCTGTAGGTGAAAACAAACTTGTGATCTGGTTTTATTAAGTTCCCTCGCCTTTACACCCACAACCGTGACTGACCGCCTACATATAAGCTTCTTGGCAGCGCGATTGACAGCATAAATAGGGACTCAAACTATAGAGTTTAATAATATCAATGCTTTATGGCGCTAGTATGAATCCCGCAGGGGTCACCAAGTTTTCATCCACTACCATTCACTACAGTCCAACATTGTTATAGCCACCAACGCTTTCAGCCTCTTAATTGTGTGTGGTTATCCACCATTATTCGCCCACAACCAATCGTTTTGACAGCATAAATGACAGTACATTTGCATGTTGTTGCCATTTATGCTGTCAGTTTTTGATGGAAGTTACTTTTAGGAAAACATTTTATACTGTCAGAAGTGTATGTAATCGTTAGTGGCTAATGGTTATGGAAGTAATCAGATCAAAGCGATTAGCCCAAAGAACTACCTTTTTCGGATTTATCATCGTTACCAAACGGATAAGGAGGAGGCGTTGTGTTTAAGTAATCCTTTTCTGGGTCGACCTCTTCGACTCTACCCTCTAACAAGCCTTCTAAACCATCGTATATTAGTATTTTACCTTCGTGGCCACCTTTTATGAATGCTTCTTTTATCTCTTTATCCTTATTATCCAAAAATTCATCATTCCATAGATCAGGTTTTATTCCAAATGTCTCTTGAGAAAGACGACGACGTCGCGGCTCTCCTTCACGCTCTTGCTGTTCCTCCTCACCAGTTCCCCCAATGACATCTTGTAAACCGTCATTCTCATGTGTGAT
>CAYGTX010000159.1:0-4376 GCA_964352935.1 uncultured Rickettsiales bacterium
AAGAAAAAGATGCCCTACAAAAACCGCTTGAAGCACTTGCAAGAGAACAAAAAGAAAAAGAATTAGCAAACAGCGCCCCTCAAGAACAACAATCACTGGTTCGAGGCGACGATTTATCTGCCATTCAAAAAGATGATGCAGGCACTGCCACCAGTGAACTTTATGATCTTTCTGTATCCGATGAAAATAAAGCTGATAATTTCTTATCTACCGATATCCAGTTAGAAATGGCTTATCGCGCTTTGTTAAGTGGTCAATTAGAAGCGGCGATTGATATTTATAAAACAGTGATGGAAAAGCACCCCGAGAATCAAACTGCCATATTTGGTCTAGCAAGTGCTTATCAAAAGAACTTCCAGTACGAACAGGCAAAAGAGCTTTACCAAGAATTGTTGGATGTTTCACCCAATCATAAAGAGGCACTAAACAACTATTTAGTACTCATGACGCAAGAAGCACCCGAAGATGCTCTTTTAGAGCTTCAAAAACTAGAACGTGTCAGCCCATATTACAGCCCTATACCTGCACAAATCGGTATGGTTTACTACCGAATGGGTGAATATTTTCAGGCTGAGCGCTATTTAAGAAAAGCCATTAGCATGGCGCCTGATAATGTAAATTATTTATATAATTTAGCTATTATATCCGACCATTTAGGCAAGGCTGAACAATCAATCGCACTCTATGAGCGCCTTCTAGAGGAAAGTAAGAAGGGAAAATCTATTCCCGGCTCTACACAGCAAATTTCGGAAAGACTCAACTATCTGAGAAAGAAATTATACTAAATATTTATAGAGTTTACTCTTTCTTAACTTTTTGTTTCTACACTGAATGTTAATAAACTGAGGAATGAGAAATGGAACTTACTGAATTGCTTGCATTTGCGCGCAAAAATGATGCCTCTGACCTGCATCTATCATCAGGAAACCCTCCTGTATTGCGTGTAAACGGAGATATGAAGCCATTGAGAGTGGGCTCTTTATCTGCAGATGAAGTAATTTCAATGATATACACCGTTATGACCGAAAATCAGCGCTCTGAATTTGAAGAAAATCTAGAGCTAGACTTCTCTGTACATTTTGGTGAAGAATCACGCTATCGAGTGAATGCCTTTAATACAATTTCGGGCCCCGCCGCTGCATTTAGAAGCATTCCCACCAATGTAAAATCAATGGAAGATTTAAGACTTCCAACCATCTTGCAACGCTTTTGCAACCTTACCAAAGGCTTGGTACTTGTGACAGGCCCAACAGGGAGTGGAAAGTCCACGACATTAGCCGCGATGATACATCATATTAACGAAAACTCTCCTAAGCATATTATTACGATTGAAGACCCAATCGAGTTTGTCCATCACTCGTCAAAATCACTTATAAACCAGCGCGAAGTCGGAGCACATACATTATCATTTAGTAATGCATTGCGCAGTGCTTTGCGTGAAGATCCTGATGTTATTATGGTAGGTGAGCTTCGTGACTTAGAGACCATTCAGCTCGCTCTGACAGCAGCAGAAACTGGGCATTTAGTGTTTGCAACGTTACACACAAGTTCCGCCTCTAAAACCATTGATAGGATTATTGACGTTTTTCCACAAAGTGACAAAGAAATGGCGCGAACCATGCTATCAAGCTCGCTAGAAGCGGTAGTAACACAATTACTGGTAAAAACCAGCGATGATAAAGGGCGCGTTCCTTTGCATGAAATTATGATTGTAAATTCCGCTATTAGAAACCTAATCAGAGATAATAAAGTTCCACAAATGTACTCTATTATGCAAGTGTCTTCAAAACGTGGCATGAAAACAATGAAAGAAAGTGTTCATGAATTACTAGATGAAAGCATCATCAACAAAGAAACTGCACGAAGTGTCTTACAATTAACTGAGGAAGGCATAGATGACGACAAGAAAGCTGGAGGATTTTGATGCCAGCAAAAGATCCTCAAAAGGTTTTAAATCATTTTTATAACCGCCTAAAAGAAATGGAAGAAACTAATGCTTCTGATCTCTACCTTACGGTAGGATGCGCACCTAATATTCGTATTAATGATGAAATCTCTCTTGCAAAAGGAGAAGTATTTGACGAAGAAATGATGTGGATTGTATTAAATAAAATACTCTCCCCAAAACAGATGCAACAATTTCAATCAGAATTAGAGTTAAACTTTCCGATTGTACTTCAAAGCGGTGCACGTTTCCGCGCAAATCTTTTTCAGCAGCAAGAACAACCGGGCATGGTCATTCGGCGCATTAATGTACAGATTCCGACATTAGAGGCACTCGACTTACCCAATATTTATGCTGAGATGGTAATGCGCAAGCAAGGTTTAATTATCTTAGCAAGCCCCAGTGGTTCAGGAAAATCGACTTCACTTGCTGCCATGCTCGATCATCGAAATAGAAATGGCAAAGGTCATATTCTCACCATTGAAGATCCCATCGAGTTCCTTCACGATAATGTTAACTGCATTTTTACTCAGCGCGAAGTTGGAGTAGATACACACTCATTCGAGAATGCACTCACAAACGCTTTAAGACAAAAAGCGGATGTCATTGTTGTGGGTGAAATAAGAACAAAAGAAGCAATGATTCAAGCATTGCGTTTTGCAGAGGCCGGGCACTTATGCCTTTCAACGCTTCATGCTAATAGTGCAGCACAGGCGATTAAACGCATGGTTAGCTTCTTTCCTGATGACATGAAAGACCACGCACATTTAAGCCTATCACAAAACTTGCTTACTATTTTCTCGCAGAAATTATTACCCTCTGAAAAGAAGGGACGAGTAATGGCAATTGAAGTGCTTAAAAATACAGGCTTAATTCGCAATCATATCTCAGAAGGCAAGCTTAGTGAAATCAACAGTATTATGGAGCGCGTCAGTGATCCCGCGATACGCACCATGGATGCAGCCTTATTTGATCTCTATAAAGCAGGGGAGATTAATCAAGAAGTCGCGCTGCATGAAGCAGAAAACCCTTCAAATTTACGGCTCAAGATGTCACAAAAATTAGGATCTATTCATCCAAAGAAAGACACCAAAAATCAATTCTGAGATGTTTGAGAATTTTTAAGTTTAAAAAACAACCTAACCTGCTATAAAGTTTCTTCCAACTTGCGATCCCGTAGCTCAGCTGGATAGAGCAGCTGCCTTCTAAGCAGCTGGTCGGGGGTTCGAATCCCTCCGGGATCGCCATTTCCTTAAAATTATTAGTATTAATGGAATAAAGAAAGCTAATAGCAAGCGTGGTTATGAAGCTACATATCTATAACGGCGTCACGTAGCCTTCTTATTTTTTATTTGCTCCTAGCTTAGCAGGATAGAGCTAAAACGATTATCTATTAAAGAGTTTTCTTTGAAATGACTATTCTGTATTAACGCTTAATAGAGCTGGTTTTAGGGCTTAGTGCTTCTATGTCGTACCTTTTTTCTAAATCAGCCAATCTTTCAATACCTTCTTGAGCCAATGCTTCAATGCTACTTACAAGTGGTATACCTGCTGATGTTTTTTCTTGATCTAATAATAAAGGAAGCTCGGTGCATCCTAGAATAATTGCTTCAGCACCCTTTTCCTCTAGCTTTTTAACAAGTGGCTTAATTTTTTCTAATAGCGCGTCTTTTTCAAATTTCCCTTTTAGGTGGTCGCCCGATTTTAACGCAGAAATCAACTCATCAACTATCTCTAAATCAGCTTTATCTAAAGTTTCTACTTCCATATGATGAAATTGGAAGGCCTTGTGATAAAGACCATGTTCGCTTGTAGCCTTGGTTGATAGTAGGCCTACCTTCTTAACATCTGGGTGGTGTTTATGAGTATATTTCGCGGTGGTGTTAATGATATCGACAATGTGAACACCACTGGTTTTCTCTATCTGTTCTTTGAAATGCATCAGTGTATTACATGGGGCAAGTACAAAATCAGCTTTTGCACGTTTGAAATAGTTGATACCTTTCATTAAATGCTGCAGAATGCCTTTCTCTGCACCGATACTTTTATCGCGTTTAGGAGTGTGACTATCGCTGAAAGTGAGTATTTCCGGGTGGGCTTTGTCACCTCGTTTGTCACCCGCATATCGCATTGAAATAAGTGATTGGAGTCTTTCACTAAAGGCATAACCAGCGATTGGTCCCATTCCACTATGCACACCTATTACGATTGCTGGCTCATTATTTTCGAGACGATTGAGCGCACGACGCTTATTGATTTTATCCGTGAATAACATATAGTTTTTATATTATTAAAGTTATGTAGCTTATAATATTATTATCTAGTCTACAATTACCATTTAGTAAAGGTGGTTTAGAGTTTTTCATTGCATGAATCCATTAAAAGTTGTATCAGATTTATTCAAAAAACTAAATTGTTTATTATATGATAC
>CAYGTX010000160.1:0-4341 GCA_964352935.1 uncultured Rickettsiales bacterium
ATGCCGCCTCGCGTGTGGGCTCTCCCCCTCGTGGCCCAGGGATGGAACGCAAAGATTTATTGGAAGCAAATGGTTCTATTTTCGGCCCACAAGGTCGCGCACTCAATGCACATGCAAGCCGCGATGTAAAAGTGCTTGTGGTGGGTAATCCTGCCAACACCAATGCGCTTATTGCACAACAAAATGCGCCAGATTTAGACCCTAAATGCTTCACCGCCATGGTGCGTTTAGATCATAATCGAGCCATCAGCCAACTTGCTGAAAAAACTGGCACACATTCTACCGACGTGAAGAATGTCATCATCTGGGGTAACCACAGCTCTACACAATATCCTGATATTCACCAAGCAACGGTTAAAGGTAAAGCTGCATTAGAGCAAATAGACAAAGCTTGGTATGAAAGCACCTTCATCCCTGAAGTACAACAACGTGGCGCAGCCATCATTAAAGCACGCGGTGCTTCGTCTGCTGCTTCTGCTGCAAGTGCGGCGATTGACCACATGCGCAACTGGGCACTTGGCACAAACGAAGGCGAATTTGTTTCTATGGGCATTCCGTCTGATGGCTCTTATGGCATTGAAGAAGGCGTGATTTATGGCTACCCTGTCACCTGTAAAGATGGCAAATACACCATCGTTCAAGGGCTAGAAATCAACGAGTTTTCACGCACCAGAATGAAAGCAACCGAGCAAGAGCTGCGTGAAGAACGCGAAGCGGTAGAACAAATGTTCGCAAGCAAGGCTGCTTAAGCCATAAAATGATTGTCAAACTCGCTCTCTTGCTGGTATAGTGTGAACTAGTATCGCAAGAGGCGATTTTGGCAATAATATATTGCAACATTTTCAGTTAGAAAACCCAGCCACAGAACAACTACTATTGAATGAGGGAATCATGTCACTTTCTGCAACCTTAGAACAAAATAATAACGCAGAAAACACTGCCTCTAGCGCGTTTTCATTGACCATCGAACGTTCGCTTTTGCTTAAAGCGTTAGGTCACGTACAGTCTGTTGTAGAAAAGCGTAACACCATTCCCATTCTTTCAAACGTAAAATTAGTCGCTGAAAATAATCAGTTAGCACTTACCGCCACCGATATGGATATTGCGATTACTGAAAAAATTGCCGCCAATGTAAGCGAAGCTGGTGCTCTTACTGTTCCCGCGCACACATTTTATGATATTATTCGTAAACTTCCTGATGGTTCTCAAATTGAACTTTCTGGTGATAGTGATGATACAGGTCGTTTAAATATTTTAGCTCCAAATTGTAAATTTGCGCTTCCATGTTTGCCAGTTGCTGAATTTCCAGTGATGGATGCAGGCAGCCTTCCAAACCAATTTGAAGTAACACCGGCTGAATTGATTGCACTGATCGATAAAACACGTTTTGCAATCTCCACTGAAGAAACACGTTACTATTTAAATGGTATTTACCTTCATGCAACTGAGTTTGATGGTAACACTGTACTTAAAGCCGTTGCTACGGATGGTCACCGTTTAGGCTGCATTCAAGTGGATGCTCCTGCTGGCGCTGAATCTATCCCGGGTGTTATTGTTCCTCGTAAAACCGTCATTGAAGTACGTAAGCTTCTTGATGGTGTTGAAGATAATGTGAAAGTAGCACTTTCTGAAAACAAAATATCTTTCACTATCGGTGATGATGCTATTCTACTTTCAAAATTAATTGATGGCACCTTCCCTGACTATGAGAAAGTAATCCCACAATATAACAAAAATATGATGAAAGTTGATCGTAACACATTAGCGCAAGCGGTTGATCGCGTTTCTACCATTTCATCTGAGCGCTCACGCGCAGTTAAAATTACTTTATCTAACAACCTACTGACACTTTCGGCTAATAATGAAGATAGCGGTACAGCGAAAGAAGAAATTGCAGTAGATTATGATGGTAAAGACATCGAAATTGGTTTTAACTCACGCTACCTTTTAGAGATTCTTTCTGGTCTTGAAGATAGCAACGCAGAGTTTGCTTTTGCCGATGGTGCTGCCCCTGCTGTGGTAAAAGACCCAGCGACTGAAGGCGCGCTATTCGTTATCATGCCAATGCGTATCTAACACTATTTAATAAGCAGGAAAGCGAGTGGATTTTACATTCCTACAAGCCGATGCTGTGCCTATTTGGGAAACGCTTTTGCGTGTTTTGCTTGCCATAGCTTTTGGCTTTATGCTTGGTTATGACCGAAAGAAAAAACATAAAACCATTGGTGTGCAATCATACCCTATCATAGCGCTTACCACCTGCCTTATTGCCATTATGTCGCAAGAGCTCTATCAAAATTACGCAAGGATAGACGAAGTTGTTACTATCGACTTTGCTAAAATAATCTCTGGTGTACTCACTGGTATTGGATTTCTAGGTGCTGGAGCCATTATTAAACGTGATGGTGAGGAAGAAGTAGTTGGTTCAGCCACGGGTGCAAGCATTTGGGCTGCAGGTGGCTTGGGACTTATACTGGGTTATGGCTTTTACACCCTTAGCATCATTGGCTTTCTTGGTCTTATCGCTATTCTTACATTAGCCAATCGCTTCTATCGTAAAGTTAAATAACCATCACATTAGAAGCATTCTAAAACTTCATTTATTTCACGTATTCAAAAAGTTGCTTTTGGTTTCATTCTTATTCTACTGAACAAGAAACTTAACTTAGTAAAATATACTTTTATACAAGTGGCTTTATCTTTAGTGTACTTCACAATCGTAACCCTAAAGTGAGCCAGATCATCTCTTAGCCAGTACTCACATTGCCTATTTGCCAGCAAAACAACAAACATTTCATTACGACAATACCATAATCAAACAACAAAAAAGCGGAAGGCAAATGCCTCCCGCTTTTTATATTTTAACTAGCTAATAAAACTATGCGCTAGCTGCACCTTTACTATCATCTACAGCTACTTCTTCAGAATCTGTATTGTGAGCAATAGGGTTTTCAGCATGCTCAGCTTTAAGAGCTCTTCTTTCTTCTTCCAAAGCTTCCATATCACGACGTTTAGCAAGACGCTTCACGCTGTTCATATAGTAACCAGTACCAGCAGGAATCAACTGACCCACAATCACGCTTTCTTTCAAGCCTTTCAAGCGGTCAACTTTACCAGCAACAGAAGCTTCCGTTAATACACGTGTGGTTTCTTGGAATGAAGCCGCAGAAATAAACGAACGAGTCTGCAAGCTTGCTTTAGTAATACCCTGTAATACATGGATACCACTTGCTTGCTTATAGCCTTCACGTTTCGCTTTAGCATTCACTTCATCAAGCTCTTCACGGTCAACCTGCTCACCTGTTACAAGAGTCGTTTCACCTGGCTCGGTGATTTCGATTTTCTGTAGCATTTGACGAATCACCACTTCAATGTGCTTATCATCAATTTTTACACCTTGTAGACGGTATACAGCCTGAATCTCGTTCACCATATATTCAGCAAGCGCTTCAACACCTAGAACCTTCAAAATATCGTGAGGTACAGGGTTACCATCCATCAATAAGTCACCACGACGTACAAAGTCACCTTCATTCACCGCAATATGCTTACCTTTAGGGATTAAGTACTCAACTGGCTCTTCGCTATTATCCTTAGGTTGGATAATAATACGACGCTTCGCTTTGTAATCTTTACCAAATTCAATACGACCATCTGTTTCACAGATAATAGCGTGATCTTTTGGCTTACGTGCTTCAAACAACTCAGCTACACGTGGTAGACCACCCGTAATATCACGTGTTTTAGTAGATTCACGTGGAATACGCGCTAACACGTCACCCGCATGTACTTCAACACCATCATCCACATTCAAAATAGCGCCAATCGGTAAGAAGTAACGTGCTTCAAGACCATTTGCAAGAATGATAAGCTCATCATTCTTATCGCGTAATGTGAGACGAGGACGCAAGTCACTAGATTTAGCTTTCTGTTTCCAGTCAACAATCGTACGGCTAGCAATACCTGTTGCTTCATCCATCACTTCACGTACAGATACATCATCTACTAGATCGCGATATGCAATCTTACCAGAGGTTTCTGTAATAATCGGAATGGTGTATGGATCCCAATCAGCAATTTTCTGACCTTTCGTTGCTTTATCACCTTTAACAACATAAAGCTTAGAACCATAAGGAACAGAATAGCGTGCTTTTTCATTGCCTTTTTCATCTTCAAGTACCGCTTCACAACTACGGCTCATCACTACTTCACGACCTTGGCTGTCTTTTACAACGTTCAAGTTATCAAAGCGGATAATACCATCTTGTGTGGCTTCAACACTTGAGATTTCAGCACCTTTTTGTGCAGCACCACCAATGTGGAACGTACGCATGGTTAACT
>CAYGTX010000161.1:0-4341 GCA_964352935.1 uncultured Rickettsiales bacterium
TATTTACATCATCGGTGAAAATATTGATAATATCTTTAACATCAGAACCGTTGATACCATAAGAAATACCAAAGGAGTTGGAGTCTCCCACGCCCATTTGGCCTTTTACAATCACTGGTGCCCCGCCCAACAAAGCAGTTGCTTTTCTTAAGGTGAGAATCGCATCTTTAAGGCTGGTATCTATCTCAAGATTTTGAAGCCTTAGGCGATGATGTTTTAAATAACCAACTTTAGCCTTAAAGCTGCCTCTAAATTCATCTAATCCAAGAAAGTTAAATCGCTTAGTATCCCATTGCCACCTTTCTTCAGGGGTATTTGGTGGGAAAAAAATATCTAAATTTAATGCGCGTGCAGAAACCGTTGATTCAATGGTTGGAGGATCACTCAATAGGTTACTGTCGTAAGTAACGGCAAGATCACTTTCTTCGGTATTAACAGAAAAATTCCGCATTTCAATGCGGTCAGACGACAATGCTAAATCAAGAGACGAATTTCTGATTTTATGGCCGTTGAGTAATAGGTTTTTCCCTGTCAACATGAGTGTATATTTTCCATGTAGGCTACTGATAAAGCTATTAGAAAACGGATCTTTAATATCTTTCTGAAGCTGGGTATATAATGAGGATATCTTTTCCGGAATACGGAGTGCATTAAGATCGGCGCGGTCTATATTAAGTGCAAAGCGATAGGAAGGTGTGCGCTCTTCAGGGCGCATTTCAAACTCTCCTTCTACACCTATATTATCGATATTTCCTCGTATTTCTGAGGCCCTGATGCGAGTGGGCATCATACTTACTTTACTTTTAAAAACGAATCGCCTTAGCTCAGTTTCCGGAATAAAATTAAGATCAGGGTAAAGCCAAACCATAAGTGCATTAAAATTTGTGCCATTAAGTTGTATCTCTCCCTCAAGTAGCGGACGAATATCATTATGTTCAATGGCTCCCGTGAACAAGAAATCAGATTTTCCAGGTACAATCCCTTCAAGCGTATGAATGACAAGCTCTTGATTAGCCATTGCGGCGTCCAGAGTGGTGTTAAGGATACTATCTTTCCTGTAAATAATTTTATCCGCAGTGAGATAAAAGAGCAAAGAAGTCTCTTTTGGGATAGAGAAGTTGAAGGTGTTTGGTGAGCTGAAAACAGAGACCGTATCTTCTGATGCGCTGGTAAGCTTATCAAGATCGAATAGTTCAACATGCGCTTGGATATCCCAAAGCGATGCTGGTAAAACAGTAGCGCGAATTTCAGCTGATGCTTTGATGCTTTCAGAATTCATAGACAGTTGTCTGAGTGAGAAACCTTCTTCTGAAACAGTAAACGCTCCTTCAATATCCATTGTTTCAGCGGAGGTGATATGGGTGGGTAAGCTATACACAGGGAATATACCGCCGGTAAACAATCCAAGATTCAGAATATTCATTTTCAAAATTCCTGAAACATGTGCCGTACTGTCTCCATGTGTTTTTCCCTTCATTGTTGCTTCAAATGAAGGTGAAGATAATGCAAGTGTTGCATCGGTTGCTTGGTCTAAATTTCCTACCTCAGCATTAAGGTTAATGCTTTCATTGCGATATGAGAAATTGCCTTTTGTAGCAAAAGGCCCTTTCCAAGAATCAAGGTTCAGAGAAAGGTTAATTTGACTAAAATCTGTTTTTTCAGTTTGAACGCGATAGGTAACGCGCCCATCAACGATAGTTATAACAGGTGGAATCAAACCGCCTCCAACATCAGGCAGTGTAGCGCCAGATGGTGTAAGTGCATGCCAATTTTTACGTCCATCTTCTAAAAGTTCTAATTCTAGAACAGGTGAAATAAGTGTTAGGTCGTTAAAACTTGGAGTGCGTGAAAGCACACTACTCCATGGCATGTGCGCTCGCACTTCACGTATTTGCAATAATTCGCTGCTTGCAGCGCCAGTTATGTTGGAAAAAGATACATCTTTAAATGTAAGCAAAGGTTTAGGTAAAAGTTCAAACTTAACTTCACCTTTAATAACTGCTTTGGTAGAGCCTAATCCACTCAGCGTATCTTCTACCTGCTGCTTAAGGTGATCGGTATTAATGAGAAGCTTTGCGCCAAATAATACCCCCCCTAAGGAAAGTAGAAGTAATATAAAAATCCAAATGACGATACGTTTCACAAAAATAAAATCCTTTAAAGTTGCCCTGCAACTTCAAGCCAAAAGAGCGGCGCTTATGGAAATTTCAGGCAATCCTTCCTATACTTAACATTATCCATAGTATATACCATTAAATGCTTATGCAACACGCCTACAACAGAAAGAATAAAAAAGAGCATGGAATTTCATTCATACGATACAGACGCGCAACAGTTACAGTCGAAAAGTTCTAACTATCTGGATGGGTTGAATCACGCTCAACGTGAAGCGGTAGAGCAAACACAAGGGCCGTTGCTCGTGCTGGCAGGTGCAGGTACGGGTAAAACCAAAGTGCTAACAACTCGGATTGCGCATATCATCAATACGGGGCATGCATGGCCATCTCAAATTTTAGCAGTTACCTTTACCAATAAAGCTGCACGTGAAATGGGGCAGCGTATTGAGCAGATAATACCTCAGCGTTCGCAAGGGCTTTGGCTTGGAACGTTTCACTCTATTGGTGCGCGTATTTTGCGGCGCCATGCTGAAGCAGTGGGGCTAAAGTCTGATTTTACTATTTTGGATACAGATGACCAATTGCGTCTTATTAAGCAAATGCTTGCCGAACATAATATCGACGATAAGCGTAACCCTCCTAAGCGGTTGGCTGGAATTATTTCGAGTTGGAAAGACAGGGGCTTAACGCCTGATAAGGTTTCTGCCGTAGATGCGGTTGAATTTGCAGGCGGAAAAGCCAAACAGCTCTATGCTGAGTATCAGCAGCGCCTAAAAACACTCAATGCCTGCGACTTTGGTGATTTATTGCTTCATAACCTAACACTTTTGCTAAATTTCCCTGAAGTGCTAGAGGAATATCACCGTCGTTTTAAATATATTTTGGTGGATGAGTATCAGGATACAAATATTGCCCAATATCTATGGCTTAGGCTTTTGGCGCAAGGCTCAAAAAACATTTGTTGTGTTGGGGATGATGATCAATCTATTTATGGCTGGCGCGGAGCCGAAGTAGGAAATATCCTCAAGTTTGAGAAAGATTTTGATGGTGCAAAGGTTATTCGTTTAGAGTGTAACTACCGCTCAACGCCAGTGATATTAGCAGCCGCTTCAGGCCTTATTGCTAAAAATTCAGAACGGCTGGGCAAAACACTGTGGACAGAAAGTAAAGGTGGTGATCCTATCAAATTGCTGGCGCTTTGGGATGATCGTGAAGAGGCTGGTTATCTTGCTGATGAAGTGGAGTCGCTCCAGCAACTAAAAAGCCACCCGCTCAAAGAAATGGCCATTTTGGTGCGCGCGGGTTTTCAAACACGTGCGTTTGAGGAGTGCTTTATCAATCGTGGTATTGGCTATAAAGTGATTGGCGGAATGCGTTTTTATGAGCGTATGGAAATCCGCGATGCTATCGCTTATTTTCGGATTGTTTCTCAGCCTTCAGATGATTTGGCGTTTGAGCGTATTATTAACGTACCAAAACGTGGTATTGGCGCTTCTACCTTGCAGGCAATTCGTAAACGTGCGAAGCAGTCGCGCGATGGTGAGCAAGAGCAACTGCAAGCTCCGCAGTTAACATTGGATGGTTTAACACAAGAAGGTGGCAGCCTTTCGATGTTGGAAACAACACGTAAAATGCTTGATGAGGGCAATTTCTCAGGAAAAGCAAAAAACTCACTCGCACATCTTTGTGAACAGATACGGCGCTGGCAAACTCTATTCGATACGATGCCAGTAGCTGAAGCGGCAGAAGCAATATTGAGAGAGTCAGGCTATATTGGTATGTGGCAGGGTGAAAAAACGCCTGAAGCACAGGGTCGCGTTGAAAACTTAAAAGAGTTGGTGCGTGCGCTTGAAGAGTTTGAAGGGTTTTCAGAATTTTTAGAGCATGTTAGCCTTGTCACAGATGTGGACGATGCCAGTGATGATAACATGATTAGTATTATGACACTGCATGCGGCTAAAGGGCTTGAGTTTAATACGGTTTTCTTGCCGGGTTGGGAAGAGGGGTTGTTTCCACATCAGCGCTCACTTGATGAAAATGGCACAGCAGCGTTAGAAGAGGAACGTCGGCTTGCCTATGTTGGTATTACACGGGCACGCAAGCGCGCTTATATCTCATTTGCGGCCAACCGCCGTATTTATAACCAATATCAAAGCAGTATTCCTTCACGCTTTGTGGATGAAATTCCTGCAGATTGTGTTGAAGCGGTGCAAATTAATAATGG
>CAYGTX010000162.1:0-4340 GCA_964352935.1 uncultured Rickettsiales bacterium
ATCAATCACGCCTGTGTTGAGCAGCGCATCCAGCGCCACAAACGCCTCATTCGCCTTCACCTCCTTCTGCGCCTGGTTTTGTTGAATCAACGAAAATGAAAGATGGGAAGTGGTTGTCATATCCATACCTATAGTTGAAAATTAGCGCATTACTGCGGCTTTTACTTGTATTTAAAAATCGGGTGGGTAGAGTGGTGTCGATAATAAATGGAACGCACCATGTCTGATCTTGTCTATCTCACCTACAAAATCCTTACCGAAATACCATATAACATCTGGTTCTGGTTTATGTTTGCGGCTGCGCCAATTTTGGTATTTGTTGGCAAACCAAAACATTCACTCAATTTTCGTTTTTGGCGACTGTTCTTGGCCGCTGGATGCACCTATGTTTTGTTTAATCTGTCTTTAGGAGTATCCCACCATCATGCATGGCAGAATTACAATGCTTGCTATGAGAAAAGTCAGTATCGCGATATGAGCCCAGAACGGCATGACGAATGTATACATCACCTTGATTCAGTCAACGACTCTGCTGCGGTGTTTCTATTTCTCTTTGGCTGGATACCTGCCACTGCCTATTCCGGTATATTTGAAGCCATTTGGCGCTTCCGATATCGAAAAAAAATAAAAGAAATGGGGAAATCCTACAAAGGAAAATGGTTTAGTGCTATTACAATTGGTTTTACAGTTTTTCTTTTTGTTATTTATCCTTTCTCTGTATTAGTTGGAGCAGCAATACTAAAGCTATTAAACCGTTAAAAATTACTCGCTCCATGATTGACTTTTACCTCTGCTCTAAATGTAGTTTGCCATGTTCCCACAATGTCATAAAAGACGCCTCCAAAGTCTGTAAGTAAAAGCTCCACAACGTTTGATTCAAGCGGCTCTGAGGTACCGTTTATAACTTCCTGCCTAATGCTTGCAATATCAGTAAATGTATCGATATATCTAAAAACAATTTGCCCCTCTACAAACATCATTTCATCTTCAACATATACTGAACCGTTAAACTCACCTTTTACCGTTCCACCACCAAATACCCAGTAATAATCTCCAAATTCTTTATATGAGTTCTTAAAATCATAATTTAACTTACCAACCCCTTGCTCTCTTGCTGCATCAATAATCTGTTGATTCAATCGATTATAAGTGTTTTTTCCACCTCTAATGATGTGATAAAAATAATAATCGACAACATCGGATAAGTGGCCACATTCTAGCAATGTCACTATTCTGCCATGCGCAAAATAAAAATGTCTTAGAAAATCTGAAGTCGTCCACTTCTCTGAATCTGGTGAAATAGGCAACAAATCTTGTTGTACAAATTCAGTTTTACCTTTTTGGTATATTTCAGGCCAACACCTACAGTTGTAACCCTCACCCGGATGCCCCGTTTCTGGTGGATTTTTCCACGAAAAAACCTTCCCGTCATTCTGTGCATGCGATGCCCTCACTCTGCTATCATCTTGGCTTCGCCAGATATAACCCCAGCTCTCACCGCTCATCTGCCTGTCCGCCTTCTGCGTCTTCTTTTTGGTATAAAGCTCCCACAGCTCCGCATCCACCTTGTGCAAAAGCGCGGCCTCCTCCACCAGACGCAAGTCCAGCGTTCTGGCGATTAGCTCTTGGGTTTTGATGCCTGCAAATACTATGGTTGTTTTCATAATTATCTCTCTTTTCACATTCTTTCCTGCAAATTTCTCTAAATAATGCAATGAACTTGGGCAATTTCGCCGACTAAAAATCGCGGATTCCTAACCGCTTATACTTGCACTAACACTGCCTCTCATGCTATAAACACCCTACAAATTGTAAGGAATTCACATGGCTATCATTCGCAAAAAAACACTTGGCGTTAAAATCGAAAACATCACTGTAGGTGGCAATGCGCCCATTGTCATACAGTCGATGACGAATACCGACACGGCCGATGTCGCCAAAACGGTGCAACAAGTGAAAGACCTCGCCGTTGCAGGCTCAGAACTAGTGCGCCTCACCGTCAATAATGATGATGCCGCCGCCGCCGTGCCTGAAATCAAAAAGCAGCTTCTCAAAGCTGGCATCGATGTGCCATTGATTGGCGATTTCCACTATAATGGTCACACACTCCTGCAAAACCACCCTGAGATGGCGCGCGCCATTTCCAAATATCGCATCAATCCGGGCAATGTCGGCTTTGGTGATAAGCACGATCCGCAATTTGCGCAAATCGTCGAAGCAGCGATTGAGTATAACAAGCCCGTGCGTATCGGTGTAAACTGGGGCAGTCTAGACCAATCCGTTGCCACCAAATTGATGGATGAAAACGCCAAATCGTCTGATCCAAAACCAGCCGAGGCCATTCTGCACGAGGCAATGATAGTCTCTGCCCTCACAAGTGCTGATAAAGCCGTTGAAATTGGTTTACCGAAAGATAAAATCATCCTTTCTTGCAAAATGAGCCGCGTGCAAGACCTCATCAGCGTTTATAGCGAGCTTGCCAAACGTTCCGACTACGCTCTCCATCTTGGCCTCACTGAGGCTGGCATGGGCAGTAAAGGCATCGTCGCCTCTACAGCAGCCCTTGCGGTGCTCCTCCAGCAAGGCATTGGTGACACCATCCGCATTTCCCTCACGCCAGAGCCAAACGCCCCGCGTGAGAAAGAAGTCATCGTTGCACAAGAAATTTTGCAAACCATGGGTTTCCGCTCCTTCACCCCAATGGTGACAGCCTGCCCGGGTTGCGGACGCACCACCAGCACGTTCTTCCAATCACTGGCTGATGATATTCAAAGCTTCCTGCGTAACTCCATGCCCGAATGGAAGCAAAAATATGCTGGCGTAGAAGAAATGAATGTGGCCGTAATGGGCTGCATCGTCAACGGCCCCGGCGAGAGCAAACATGCCAATATCGGTATTTCCCTCCCCGGCACGGGCGAATCTCCTGCCGCCCCTGTCTTCATCGATGGTCAAAAAGCCATGACACTGCGTGGCGACAACATCGCTGAGGACTTCCAAAAAATCGTCACCGATTATGTGGAAAAGAATTATGGTTAGGGTAACAGTCTGATGCTTTGTTTTATCTATGATTACCAAACACTTATTGCAGGCATTCTTGCTTTATTTGCAGCCTTGCTTACGATATGGAAAATGCACGATATCGAAACAACTAAGCGCAGAAAGAAAAACAAGGCAGCAAAAGCAATGCTTAGCCACGGACTTTCATCAATCTGCGATTACACAAAACAAACAGCAGAGTGGCTTAATGAATTACATAAGCTCAATAGTAAATACGGGGCCAAAGTAAAAGACCAACTCGGCGATTACCCACCAATTCCTAAATTACCAGAAAATATATACTCTTGGATAAGCGATTCCATTGAATTTTCTGATAACGATGATGCCGAAAAATCGATTAATACAATGGCTGGTGATTTACAGGTACACATCGCTAGACTTCGTGGAATTAAGGAAACATATACTAGCCCTAACGAAATTTTACAAAATGATTGGATAAACCAAATAATATTTCAAGCTGTAGAAATTTATTCAAGAGCTTCAGATATTCTTGGATATACACGAGATGACAATCTCGTTACTTTTAAAAAGAATATCACTTTTGTAAAAACAGTGGCTTTTTTAAACATTTATCATAGTAATGCCGATTTAGCTAAAATGGTTGACGACTATAACTCTTCTATAGAGTAAACCTTTAGTATTTATATGAGAGAAGTTCTAGGAGTAGTTCTTTTTGAACACCAGAGTGTATAGAGGCATACATGAGGATGTGAAAACACCGAAATTCTCCAGAGCAATGCTTAAGCCTCCAAACAAACCATCTTCCCATCACCCATATACTACCTAGAAGGCTCTGCATAACATCTGCAATTGTAAGCCTCACCCGGATGTCCACCTTCAGGCGGATTATTCGACAATCTCGACGGTACTTTCCGAACCATCACTTTGCAAAATCAACTCCAAAGCACGGGCAGCTTTTTCACGAATTACCTGCATCTGAGGCATATCAATGATTTCTTCTTCTAAATAATCATCCCCTTCAATTTTATCTGTTTCAGATTCTAAATCGCGTAAAGCATTGTCAGCATTTGCACCAAAAATAACTTCACCTTCATCTAATGCATCACCTAATGCAGTATCATCAAACACCCACATTACATTTTCATTATATGAAGCTACAACTCCTCTATCATTAAGAAACCATGCAAGCTTCTGAAACTGATAGTCAGACAACATTTGCAATGCTTCAATTACATTACTTTTATATATTTTAAACATTAAAATAAAGCGGGTTTTAACTTAAAAAATTCTAACAGTCTATGGGCTGGAGGGGGGTGTTTTGG
>CAYGTX010000163.1:0-4335 GCA_964352935.1 uncultured Rickettsiales bacterium
TGATCCTGATCGTTCATATAGTGAGCGCGTGATTTATGAAGCGGCGTTAAACCGACATGCGGGTGAGTTTGCAGCGATTGAAAAAACAGATCATGATAAAGCGACAGAAAAACTCGTAGAAGTACTCAAAATCAAGCGTGCAAAAGCGGCGAATGCGAATGCACCTAAAGATGATGCAGACGAGGTGGAAGCTGCTTAACTCAGCATCTACTCTTTTATAAATAGAAGTAAGCGGGAATGGGGTTGCCTTTTCCCGCTTATGCTTTGTTAAATGAAAATGAGCCTGACCTATGGCAGATGCAATGCCTATCAAGAAACAAGAAAATTCACAAAAGCTAGCAAAGCCAGAATGGATTAAGGTGCGCGCACCTCAATCTAAAGAATATCACGAAACGCGTGATTTGATGCGTAAACAAAAGCTTAACACTGTGTGTGAAGAAGCAGCATGCCCCAATATTGGTGAGTGCTGGAGCAAAAAACATGCAACCGTGATGATTTTAGGTTCTGTTTGTACACGCGCCTGTGCGTTTTGTAACATTAAAACGGGTCGCCCTGATTTGCTAGATCCGCACGAGCCAGATAATTTGGCAGTGGCAGTCGGTGAAATGGGTTTAAACCATGTGGTGATTACCTCGGTAGATAGAGATGATCTTCCTGATGGCGGTGCAGAGCATTTTGCACGTTGTATTCAGCGTATTCGTGAAACTTCACCCCATACAACCATTGAAATTCTAACCCCAGACTTTATGCGTAAAGAGGGTGCATTAGAAGTGGTGGTGGCGGCAAAGCCCGATGTGTTTAACCATAATATTGAAACCGTGCCGAGTCACTATACTAAAATTCGTCCCGGTGCGCGTTATTTTCACTCGCTTAACCTTCTCAAGCGTGTCAAAGAATTAGACCCGTCTATCTTTACTAAATCAGGCATTATGGTTGGCTTAGGTGAAGAAAAGCACGAAGTGCTACAAGTGATGGATGATATGCGTTCGGCGGAAATTGATTTTATGACGATTGGGCAATATCTCCAACCCACCCCTCGCCATGCAGCATTGCAGCGTTTTGTTACGCCAGATGAGTTCCGTTATTTTGAGCGTATGGGGAAAGCCAAAGGCTTTTTGATGATTTCATCATCACCTCTGACACGTTCCTCTTACCATGCGGATGCTGACTTCCAGAAGTTGCGCGCAGCTCGTGAGGCTAAACTCGCGAAATATTAATCACAAATTATAAACGATTATGCCCACCGCTTCTGTTGAACGTATTCTTCCCTATTCACCTGAGCAAATGTTTAATTTGGTCGCAGATGTAGAGCGCTATGACGAATTTTTGCCGTGGTGCAATGGTGCGCGTGTGTGGGATAGAACGGAAGAGTCAATGCTTGCTGACTTGCTGATTCACTTTAAAGGCTTTCAAGGCAAATACACCTCTCGCGTTTTCTTAGACAGAGAAGATAACGAAATTTCTGTCGAGTTGGTGCATGGGCCTTTCAAACATTTATATAATGGTTGGAAATTTACTCGCCACCCAAATGGTGTGCGTGTGGAGTTTGATATTGATTTTATGTTGAAATCTAAGGTGCTACAAGCCATGCTTGGCTTTGTGTTTGAAGAGGCCTTCAAGAAAATGTTAGATGCATTTGAAGAACGTGCAAAAGAACTTTACGGAAAGCAAGGTGAGGTGCTTTCATAAAACTTGACGAATGAATTACTTTACGCTAATTTGCGCGACCTCAGTATTGAGGAATATACTATTCCATTCTTGTGGCGGGTGTAGCTCAGTTGGTTAGAGCGCCAGTTTGTGGTACTGGAGGTCGCGGGTTCGAAACCCGTCACTCGCCCCACTTCCTTTTAAGAAATATTTTTAAGTTTTTGGTGTCTTGCAATCTAGCGAGTAATATTCCTTTACGCCTTTTAGCGCCTCAACGATTTTGTTATTACTATTGATTGAGCTGACATAGGTGGTTTGAGAGCTGTCAAAATTCGTGACGGTTCCAAATGGAATTAGCGGAAAATTACCTTCTTGATTGGCGATATATTTTCCTCCATGCTTGATGAGATCAATTACATCTTCAAAATAATTATTATGTTCATCTTCATGAGAGTGTAGATATTCAATCTCAGCCATTTTTTCTGCATTGAGTGTTTGTAGTTGGCTATTTTCAAAATCGCCTACGCTACATTGAATGCTGTAAAATCTATCTGGCTCGTGGGAGCGAATATTTTCTGAAAACTGTGTTGATTTACGTTTAATAGCGGCTTTTAACTCTTTTACATACGCTAATTCTTCAGAGCTTTGTGCTTTGAATTCTACTTTAACTGAATTAGATGGTGTATCGACCACGCCGGGGTAAATATCAAACCGCAAATCTTCCCACTCTTCTTTAGGAAACTGCATAAGTATTGCATCGATGCTTGGTGCAAAAACCGTGCATTCATCTACATGGGATAGCACAGTGATGGTTTTTGCCTTATTCTTTACAATAAGCGCACAGCATGTGAGGAGTCCTTCAGCATAAAGTATTTCATTTTTATGCGTTGTAACAGAAAAGCCATGTTGTGGTACTTGACGGTATGTTTTGTTCAGATTCTTATTTGAACGATAGGCTGGAGCCATAGTCTATGCCTTCCTTGGCAAATTGTAAGAGAGCGATAGGTCATTCTATTATGAGAAAATATAAAAAAGATATTATGAAAATGTAAAATTACAGTCGCAAAAGTAGTGGTTGCACTACATATCCAGCCCAATATCTACCGAAGGGGCAGAGTGGGTGAGGCGGCCGATGGAAATGAAATCGACCCCTGTGAGTGCAATTGCATGGATGGTGTCAAGATTAACACCACCAGATGCTTCTAATTTAGCGCGTCCATTGTTGAGGGATACAGCTTCTTTGAGCATTGCGGGTGTCATATTATCAAGCAGTAAAATATCCGCGCCAGCATCTAAAGCTGCTTTTACTTGCTCTAACGTGTCGCACTCTACTTCTACCAAAATATGTTTAGGCGCATTGGCTTTGGCAGTAGTGACGACGGAGTGAATATCTCCGCCATTGAGTGCAATATGGTTGTCTTTAATTAGAATGCCATCATCGAGGCGCATGCGGTGGTTTTTTCCACCCCCACATGTGACGGCATATTTTTGTAGCATACGCATGGTAGGTGTGGTTTTGCGTGTATCTAAAATCGTGACGTTTGTATCTTGCACAGCATCCACATAGCGGGCGGTGAGTGTGGCAATACCGCTGAGCTGCATGAGCAAGTTAAGCGCGGTGCGTTCAGCAGTCAGGATAGAACGTGCATTACCTTTGCCTGTTAGAAGTGTTGCACCTGCCGCTGCCTTCTCGCTATCTTTACTGCATAGGGTGATGTCTAAATTGCTATCCACCAGATGAAATACTTCTTTCGCCAAATCTAAGCCGGCCACTGAGATATCCTCACGGCTATTGATGCTAAAAGAAGTGGTAGCATCTGCTGGCACAGTGAGTTTGCAGGTGATGTCACCTTCGCCAATATCTTCAAGCAATGCTTGTTTTAAGAAGGGGTGATAATCGTTTACGTTAAGCATAGTCATTAGCTGAACACCACGGTTTTATGTCCATTCAGAAGCACACGGCGCTCGGTATGAAATTTCACTGCACGTGCCAGCACCACCCGTTCAATATCATGCCCAAGTGCAACATATTGCTCAGTCGTATGGGTGTGATTCACGCGGATAACCTCTTGCTCAATAATCGGGCCTTCATCTAGCTCGTCCGTAACATAGTGCCCTGTTGCACCAATCAGTTTAACCCCGCGCGCATGCGCCTGATGATAAGGCTTCGCACCTTTAAAGCTGGGCAAGAAAGAGTGATGAATATTGATGGCTTTACCACGCAGTTTCTTTGAAAGCTCAGGCGAGAGAATTTGCATATAACGTGCCAGCACCACTGTATCTGCTTGGTATTTCTCAACCAATGTTAGAAGCTCAGCTTCTTGCTGTGGTTTGTTTTCTTTGGTGATAGGTAAATGATGGTAAGGTATCTTATACCAAGATGCCATTTCTTCTAAATCTATATGATTAGAAACAATGCCGACTATTTCTGCATCTAGCATGTTGTGGCTTGTGCGGTGAAGCAAGTCGCTCAAACAATGGCTGAATTTTGATACCATCACCAATAGGCGATGCTTTTTACTCGTATCTTGCCACTGCCATTCCATGTTGAATTTCTTGGCAATCAGATCATCAAATTTTTTGGATAAAGAAGCGTTGTTATTTTCTAAGGTAAACACGACGCGCATGAAAAAGCGGTTGGTTTCTGGGTCGCCATATTGTGCCGATTCTAGGATGAAGCCACCATGC
>CAYGTX010000164.1:0-4312 GCA_964352935.1 uncultured Rickettsiales bacterium
GTGTTAAGAACGTCGGAGTGGTTCATCTAACATAAATTGACGATAGCGCATGACGGAACATCTCATACATATGCCAGAAAGACTGGATAGCAAAATTTCAGCCAAAGAAGTTTTTGGTCTCAAAAAAGATATGAAAATTAATGGTTTTTCTGAACGCACTGAATATGTGCCAGAAGTTGACCCTACCTATCAGTTTGATGAAAACACCACCCGCGCTATCCTTGCTGGTTTTCAATATAACCGCACGGTCATGGTGCAAGGCTATCACGGCACAGGAAAATCCACCCATATTGAGCAAATAGCAGCAAGGCTAAATTGGCCATGTTTGCGCGTCAATTTTGATGGCAATATCAGCCGTGTTGATTTAATTGGCAAAGATGCAATTGTCCTAAAAGACGGAAAGCAAATCACCGAATTTAAACCCGGCGTTATTCCGTGGAGTTTAGAGCGCCCCATCGCACTAGTGCTAGATGAATATGACGCAGCACGTCCAGATGTGATGTTTGTATTGCAACGCTTATTAGAATCAGGTGGGCGCTTTACATTGTTAGATCAAAATAAAGTGATTGATCCACATCCAAATTTTAGAATATTCGCCACCGCAAACACCATTGGTCTGGGCGATGCTTCGGGTTTATATCACGGCACCAATGTTGTCAACCAAGGACAGATGGATCGTTGGAATATTCTCGCTTCTTTAAACTATCTGCCAGAGCAGCAAGAAGTAGACATCGTTTTAGCCAAAATGGATTCTTTCAAAAATAAGAAAGCTGATGTTAAAGCAATGGTCGCCCTTGCTGGGTTAACACGCACTGGCTTTATTGCTGGTGATGTATCGACCGTGATGTCTCCCAGAACCGTTATTACATGGGCAGAGAACTGGGAGATATTTGGCGATAAAGAACTCGCTTTCCGTGTCACGTTTCTCAATAAATGTGAAGAAAGTGAGCGCAGCATCATCGCTGAATATTACCAACGTTGTTTTGATGTGAACTTACCAGAGCTAACCACGTTAGGTGCAACAGCTACAATGTAATTATGGTGAAAAAAGACCAAGCACCCTCTCCACAAGAACAAGCTGAACAAGCCATTTCAGCTGCGATGCGTGCACTCTCGCATGCCAGCAAGTTGGATGTATCTTTTAGCAAAACCAATCAGCAAGGCTTATTACTAAAAAAACAAAAAGCTGAATTGCGTCTTCCGCCACTAAATCAAAAAAACAGCAAAATATTAAAAGGTGAAGCAGATAGTTCTGCCTTTTTTCTCACGCAACATAATCGCAGCCAACATCAACAACATATGCCACAGGGCGATGCGGCGAGTGCACTTTTTGATGCAGCAGAGCAAGCGCGTTATCTCTCATTGGGAATAAGACACTATAAAGGTACATCATCCCACATTACGTCTTATTTGAACGATCATTATAAGAAGCAAGGTACGTTTGCGCCAGAGCAAGCAGAGCTACCCATGGCAGAGCTTCTAAAGCTTATTATGCTGAAACAATTTGCATCGTTTAAATTTCCTAAAGCAGCGAGTAACCATTACAAAGAATGGGCTCCTGTTCTGGAAGCAAAAGCCAAATCACTGCTTCCTAAGTTAGAACAATCACTCGAATCGCAGTATGAATTTGGGCAGCTTATCATGCAAATGGTTGACCAGTTTGGCTTGCAAGAAAATGAGACTTCAAGTGAAACACCACAAGAAAAAAGCCAGCCAGAAGACGGACAAAATCAAGAAGAGCAGAATCAACCCAGCACCCCTAACGAGTCTGAGTCGGCTCAGAGCATGACCACAGCAGGAAAAGAAGAAGGCGAGCAAAGCAGAAGCGAAATGAAGGGGCAAGAAACCGAAGCGAAGCAATCGGAAGATGCCGATGCTGAAGGTGAAACACTCCATCCGCACCAGCATAATTCAGCACAAAAAGAACGCGTCATTCCCTACAAAATATTTACTAAGCAATTCGATGAAATTATCGCAGCTGAGAAACTTGCAAATGAGAATGAACTGGGAAAACTTCGCCAACAACTCGATCAAAAACTTGAAAACGTCAAGCAAGCCACCCGCCGCCATGCCAATAATTTCTTAAGGCAAATTCTTGCCCAACAGCGCAGACGCTGGCAATTTAATTTAGACGAAGGCATTTTAGATAGCGCTCGATTAGCCCAAGCAGTGGCAGACCCTACTTACAGCTACTACTATAAACAAGAAATAGACATTCAGGAAAAGAATACACTCGTCACATTACTGATTGATAATTCAGGTTCCATGCGTGGCAGACCCATCACCGTGGCAGCCATGAGTGCCGACATACTTGCCAAAACATTAGAATCTTGCGGCATTCAGGTTGAAATTCTAGGCTTCACTAGCCGCGAATGGAAAGGTGGAAAAACACGCCGATTATGGCAAGAAAGCGGCACACCCTCTGCACCAGGTCGCTTGAATGATTTGCGGCATATTATTTACAAATCCTCTCAAACACCATGGCGCAGAGCAAAAAAGAATTTAGGATTAATGCTTAAAGAGGGCATCTTAAAAGAAAACATCGACGGCGAGGCTATTTTATGGGCAGCTAATCGTATGTCGGGATCTTCGCAAACGCGTCGTATTTTGATGGTAATATCCGATGGTGCACCCGTGGATGACAGCACCCTCTCCACTAATGGTTCCGATTACTTAGATCGCCATTTAAGGGATGTGATTCACTTCATCGAAAATAGAACAAATATTGAACTACTTGCCATCGGTATAGGACACGACGTCACACGCTACTATCAACGTGCCGTCACTATCCGCGATGTAGATGAATTAGGCTCTGTGATGTTTAGCCAACTCACCGATGTAATGATGACGCAATAACAGAACCGCTGTTAAGACTTTTTCTTAACTGGGGCTTTCTTTTTTGCTGCTGGTTTTTTGGTTGCAGTTTTCTTAGCTGGCGCTTTCTTCTTCCCACCACCTTTTTTTGCCGACTGAACTTCAAGCAACTTGACCGCTTCTTCTAAAGTAACCTCTTCCACTGAAGTCGTCTTAGGAAGGCTTGCATTGGTTTTTTCGTGCTTCACATATGGGCCATAGCGTCCATCATATACTTTGATGTCCTTGCCTGTTTCTGGGTGCTTACCTAAATCTCTTAGTGGCTCATTTGCTGATGCTTTGGTGTTTTCTGCAATCACTGTTACTGCACGGTTAATACCGATAGTAAGTACATCGTCATCACCTTTAATAGAGGTGAATTTGCCATCATGCTGCAAGTAAGGGCCAAAACGCCCAATATTGGCTTTAATCACTTTTCCCGTTTCTGGGTGTGTGCCCACTTCACGCGGTAATGCAAGAAGTGACATCGATTTTTCTAACGTCATATCCTGCACAGAAGTGCCTTTTGGAAGCGAAGCACGCTTTGGCTTTTCTTTGCCTTCAGGCTCACCAAGCTGCACATAAAAACCATAAGGCCCTTTGCGTAGCGTGACTTCTTTTCCGCTATCATTATCTGTTCCAAGCACGACAGGCGAGTTTGCATCAGGCACACCTTCACCCGCTTCACCTGTACCATCACCTGATTCACTTAATTGTTGCGTAAATTTACAATCAGGATAGCGAGCACAACCTAAAAATGCACCATAACGGCTATTCTTCAGCTCTAACGTTCCTTCCTTACAGCTTGGACATGTACGATTCACATGACCTTCATCATCTTTGGGGAAAATATGATAGGCAAGCAATTCTTCCATAGTAGAAAGAATCTCAGGGATATCTTTTTCCTTTGCTTCAGCAACGGTAGCACTAAAGTCTTTCCAGAAGTCTTTTAATAGAACCTTCCACTCAATTTTACCGTCTGACACTTCATCCAACGCATCTTCAAGATCGGCTGTAAAATCATATTCCACATAACGCTTAAAGAAACTTTCTAGGAAGGCAGTTACAACACGCCCACGGCTTTCAGCAACAAAGCGTTTCTTATCAAGCTTTACATATTCACGTTCTTGCAATACCGAAATAATCGCCGCATAAGTAGACGGACGGCCAATGCCCAATTCTTCCAACCGTTTCACAAGGCTTGCTTCTGTATAGCGCGGTGGTGGCTGAGTGAAATGCTGTGCCGAGTTCACTTTCTCAAGCTTGCTTTCTTCGTCTTTATCCATCACTGGCAGCAACTTACTCTCGTCGTCTTCGCTGCTATCATCACGCCCTTCTTGATAGAGTGTGTAAAAACCATCAAAGCGGATGATAGAGCCATTGGCACGCAACGTCGCATATTTATCTTTGCTTTCAATCGTCGCTGCGGTTTGGTCAAGTACGGCAGATTCCATCTGGC
>CAYGTX010000165.1:0-4287 GCA_964352935.1 uncultured Rickettsiales bacterium
AACTTGCGACCAATTGATTAACAGTCAACTGCGCTACCGCTGCGCTACCGGGGAATAACCTAAAGAAAGACGTGCGAGAGTATATAACAAAAAGATTTTGCGATGACAAGCGTGTTTTGCGATAAATTTTTTTATAAAGTTTTTTTCATAAAAAATGATAAATTTTTTTACAGTTCAGAAATCGCCTATATTGGGGGTTTTTGATAAAAAAAATGTAAAAACCACTAAACTTAGGGGTTGAACTCCTCGAAAAATAATATACATTATGCTTAAATCATGGCAATATAGTGAAGTGAGATGGATTTTCCCTTTTCTAGCTCTTGCCAGACAAAACAGAATGTGTATGTTTTGTTTTCCTGAAGGTATCAGATTCTACCATGGCTGGGTAGCAAAGTGGTAATGCAGGGGACTGCAAATCCCCCATCGTCGGTTCGATTCCGACCCTGGCCTCCATTTCATTTTGGGAACATGACGTGGATTAATTGGTAATCACATTTATGTAAAAATTCATCGAAACATTATTTATCTAAGAATTTTTTCGATGAAGAGGAACCTTGAGGAATAACAGATTGGCGTTACTACGTACCATTCTTGTGTCTTTTTTAATATTATCTGGGCTTTTTTCTAGCTCGGCGCTTGCTATAGAATTCTCTTTTCATAACCCATTGGTGGATGCAGCGGATGCTGGTCAAGTTAACGAAGTACGTGCTCTGCTGAAGGCGCGTCATCCTGTGGATGGTCGTGGTGATTTTAATACCACCGCATTGATGCGCGCTGCCTATCGAGGCAATGTTGAAATTGCGCAAATGCTTATTAATAGTGGTGCAAATATTGGTATGACAGATCGTGGTGGTGCAACGGCACTGCATATTGCAGCACGTTCAGGCAATGAAGCCATTGCTAAAATGTTGATTAAATATGGTGCGCAGCTAGAGGTGCGTGATAATGAAGGGTGGACGCCATTGATGCGTTCTGTGTTGAGTAGAAAGCCAAAAATTACTACATTGTTGGTTGATTCGGGTGCAGATATTTTTGCTGAAAATGAAGCGGGTAATACTCCTATTTTACAAGCGGCTGCTGCGGGGTCGCTTGAAGTGCTTTCAGCTCTAATGCAAAGCCCTAACTTTAAAAATGTCACGCTTGCTGATAAAGAAGAAGCCATTTCGATAGCGCGCAAGCGCAAGCATCGCAATATAGAAACAGTGTTTTCTGCATTGCTTCATCCACCTGCACGTCCTTCATCGTCACCAGCATATCCTGAAACTGCTTATGCTTCACCAGATGCAATCCAAAAGCAGCCACTGCATGCGCCCTCTCAAGATGAATATGCGCAAGGGCAGTATGAAGTGAAGGTGCCTGATAATGGATTTGAATCGGCAGAGCAAGCGGCTGCTGCGCCTTATCAAACTCCAAGAAGCCAAATACCCGTGCAACATATGGGTACACATGCTGCACCTATGCCGTTAGCGCGTCCTACTGGTTCTGCGCAAGCTCAGCCAGTGAGTTATGGTCAACAAGCGCCTATGCCATCTTATGCGCCTCAGCCTCGCTACTTACTCCAGCTTGGTGCGTTTGCAAATGAAGACCAGGCATTCTATGTATGGAGTAACTTAAAGCATCGTCATCCTGATGTGTTGGGTGAGCTGCAACCTGATGTGCTAAAAGCGTTCCTTGCTTATGATCAAAGCGAAGTATTCCGTTTGCGAGCAGAGGGTTTTACCCAACGTGAGCAAGCAGAGGCAACCTGCAGAATCATGCGCGAACGTAGTATTGAATGTTTTGTGATTGAACAGTCTAGCGGTGGTGAAACGCCTCAACCGCAAGCGCCAATAAGGCAGCAACAGCCACCAGCACAACAGGTGGTACAACAGCAAGTGCCACAAATGCCTTATGGTACATCTGCGCAACAACCAGTGCAACCGTACCAGATGGCGCAAGCACCGCAGATGCAAGCGCAGCAAGGTTCTCCTTATCCAGTATATCAAGCGCAACAGCCTCAACAAGTGCCTTATGGGCAGGCTGCTCGCTCACCCTATCCGCCACAAGTAGCACAATCACCTATTGCAGCAAGCACAGGCAGCCCATATCAGCAGCCTTATGGTGGTGATGCAGGAGCACCAATTAATCCGATGCAAGTGCAGCGCCAACAAGCACAGCCTTATGGTCAGCCACAAGCTTACGCTTATGATAATGGCGCGAATGTTCAGCCTGCCACGCACGAAGATGTAAGAGAAATGGCGAGAAAGCAATTTTATCGCAGTCAGGGCATTCAACCTCCTGCTAATCAAAATCAGCAAGGTGATTTTTACCGTGATATTCAACAGCTAGAAGAGCAGCGCAATCGTTTTGGTGGTGTGTCTGAAGCGGTACGAGTCAGTGGTGGTATGCCTCCTCAGGCTGGTTATGGGCAGATGCAACAAGCAAATCAGATGCGTGGAATTTGGGTACATGTGGGTGATTTCCCAAATGAGCAATATGCGCAAGATTATTATCAGCGCATGTTTAAATATGATCGCTCTTTTGCGCATCTTAGAATGGTCAGTATGAAAGAGAACTTACCTTTTGCGGGTAGTATGACCGTTTCAATGCGCTTGGGCCCTACTGGTAGTGAAGCTGAGGCCTATGAAGTGTGTCGTATCGCGCAACAGGGTGGATTGAATTGTAATATTATGTCGGATAATCGCACCTCGGGTTATACACAATTTGAAACACTTGGTTTACAAGCTGGTCAGGGTATTAGGCAAGATACGCTGGATCCTTTCTGGCTAACACTGGGTACGTTTAAAGAAATGAGCGACGCGGAATATTACTGGATGTATTTATTAGAAGACCATCTGGATGTGCTTGGCGCATTGAAATATGATTTAGCGCAGCGTGCGAACAACAGTCGAGAGCCATTCCATTTAAAAGCAGGTCCTTTCTTGGTACAACATCAGGCCAATAGAATTTGTGGTGTGCTCAAATATCGTAATGTAGCTTGCGTTGTTACCCATTAATTTTCATATGATCTATTTTTAATAATAGAAAACTTATTCTTATCTAGTTTACGTTATGATAAGAGTATCAAAAACAATTGAGGAGTTTTAAATGTTATTAGCACGTGTTTTAATGCTTTCAGCCGTTGTTTTTTCACCCGTTGCAGCGTTGGCTGAGGATACAAAGCCAACCTCTGCTGCTGCAAATATCATCAATCATGAAAATATAGTCATTGGTAAGGCGCTTTTTCGTCAGCTAGAAGGTGGTGTAGAAGTTTCGGTTATTGTGCATTCTATTTCCGAAGGAGAGCATGGCATACATTTGCATGAGCATGGTACGTGTAAAGATACTGAATCATTTAAAGCATCAGGTGGGCATATCTTACATGATAGTAAGCCACATGGTTTAGACCATGAAAAAGGGCCAGATGCAGGCGATCTTATTAACCTAGAAGCTAGAAAAGATGGTACAGCATTTTATCGTTACATGAATGATAGAGTTTCAATCAATGGTGAAAACGGTTTGCCAGCACTTTTAGACGAAGATCGAAGTGCGTTGATTATTCATGCAAACCCAGATGATCAGGTTTCTCAACCTATTGGTGGAGCGGGTGAGCGCATCGCTTGCGGTGAGATTTTTCAGCTAAGTCATTAATATTTATCTCTTTTATTAGAAATAACCGAGTCAATCCTGCCTTGGTTTCTTTCGTGTTCTACACGTGAGTGTGGGGTTAATCTATTGATAAATAGGGAAATGCTTGCATTGATGGCTATGTTCTGTTATCTTCTTTTTAACCTAAGGTTGCACAAGGGGTAGTGAAATGCAAAATAATGCACTCAATATTGTAGCGGCAGATGATGATGAGATAGTCTTAGAACTTCTCGTACATTCATTGAAAAAGGCCGGTCATAACACTGTAGGTTTTAATGAATCTGATAAGTTGGTAAGCTATTTAAAGCACCAAAAAGAAGAACCAGATGTTATTATTCTTGATAAGCTTATGCCGGACTTAAGTGGGTTGGATATTTTAAAACATATCAAAAAAGACCCTCGACTTCAGGACATACCCGTTATCATTCAATCGGGCGATATTGGCTTAGAGTATTTGCAAGAGAGCGTGGATGCAGGCGCGTATTATTATCTTACTAAGCCTTACGATCAAGACACGATGGTTTCGCTCGTCAAGGCAGCAGCCCGAGATAGTTTAAATCGTAAATTAATCAGAGATGATTTGAAACTGGGTGTACAGCATTTTCAGTTCCTAAAACAAGCGGTATTTAAAATCCAAGAACCGACGGATGGGCTTAGAAT
>CAYGTX010000166.1:0-4282 GCA_964352935.1 uncultured Rickettsiales bacterium
TATCGGAATTTAAAGCAAAACTAAAACGTGAAATTTATCGCACCTACCCACATTTGAAAGATATTGTGGAAACCAACATTAACGACCTTATGCAGGAATTGGTCAAGAATACCAAGCTCTTTAGTAAAAGAAATGCCCAAAATGAAAAGAAACTCACTAAGTTATTTGATCGTATTGTTAATGCACCTGTTAAAAGCGCGTTACCAAAAGTCAGAATCAATAAATATGCTGAAGTGCTTTATAAGCAAATGACCCATAGAGGCTTAAGAGAGAAAAACTTAGATGATATTTTATTGGTTGAGCAATCTCTCGAGAGATTAATTGAAACACTTATAAAAAAGCAAAAAATTACCCCTTCTTACTCACAATATTCAGAAGAAGAAAGGGCAAAATCAATCGATGAACTTAGATTTAAGTTCAGGCAGCAAATCGAAAAAAGAAAGCAAAATTATTACAACCGTATTTCACTTGCAGAAAAAAGAAATGAAGAAAGAATTGCCTCTAGGCAAGAGAAACATGAAGCCAAAATCATTCGATTTGTAGAAAAATTCGTTGACGAATGCAAATTACAAAATATTTATAGTAATAATGACGTTGTAAAATTTACGGCAAAGGAATTACGCGCTAGGAATGCATTTAACTATAAGAATCTAAGTATCATGGCGCCGATGATACTCTCTGAATTACAAAAACAACCTACTATTTTCCCTGAATTTGAAAATTGTTTTATTGCTGAATTCTTAGAACAAATACGCCTCCACGACAAAAATATCGAGACAAAAAGCAACGAGGTGTTTGGTTTTCCAAAGGTACGAAGCGGGCTGCTTGGAAGGCTTGGATTCACTAAAGATCCCACTCCAAAAACATTCGAGAATTTTGATGAATTGAAAGAGCATCTCCTTGCTCGTGTTGACAATCATGATTTCAACAACAAAGCTATGTTCAACATCTATGTAGATGAACTTGTTAATGACCTTATTGAAAATAACCTGCTAAGACTCCCTGATTTCATAACAGATATAGAACGTGAAGAGTATATCAGAAAGAATAAACAAGATATCATCCACTCTATGGTGGAGAGAATGTTTGTTGCGCGTAAGGCTGCTATTAACAATACACTCATAGACATTGCTAATAATAGCAAATTTACTGGTGTTAACAGCGCAACACAACTCAAAATTTTAGTGAATAAACTTAAGGATAATAAGCTTCTTAAAGGTCGCTTGCATTATAATGATGTGGAGCTACTAATTATCGAAAGAATTTGGGGAATGTCACCTGAAATTGATCCTGAGAAATTTAAGCAGATACGCAATAAATACCGCCAAATTCTGCTAAATACATACGAAAATACAACAAGCAACCTCCAGTTTAAACTAAAATTAAGCAATATAGTTGGCCTTGGATTTTCGTTAGGATCTGCTCTCATTGGTATTTATGGATTTGTAGCCTTAATATCAACAGCGGTAACAATGCCTGTTGCCTTGGGCATACCAATACTTGCGTTTTCCGCTATTATAACTTCTGCCTCTGGCTTAGCCATGAGTAATTATGCGAATAAGTTTACGAAGAATAAAGAAATTGCACAGGACATTATTGATAAAACAGTTGGCGAAGAGGTTACTGTTAACTACAGCGAGTTATTTCAGAGCATGCCTACTGTTGGTGAACTGGTTATGGGGCTTTTCCATAATTCAGCCCTCAAAGCAAAAGGTAGAAGTGAATATAACCTCTATTTTGAATTTACAGAGCATCTTAGAAACCTTGATAAGGTCAAAATCAAAGCGATTATCAACGAAATTGGCATTGAACAAATTGACATCACTAGTGAAAAAGGCAAAAAAGAATTATTTGTCAATTTAATCGACCACTTAACCAACGCCATTAATACTAAGATTGATTATTACGAAAGCAAAACAAAAGCGAATGCTGAATGGTCACTAAAAGCAAGCCTTGGAACTTTCACCTTAGGAACCGTCATTACTGCCACTTCTACCATTGCTGAAGCCGTATCTGGAGTTCCTGTGTCAAGTACCTCTAGTTTAGGACAGACATTAGGTATTGCAGGCGCTGCCATCACAGCAACGGGAGGTGTATCTATTGGTAACGCCTATATGCTTAACCATACAAAGCAAACTTTTTCTGCTCCTCTTACTAGATTAAAAACAAATCTAAACTTATTATCCAACTATATTGAAGAAGGTCAGGCGCATATTCAAATTCCTGATAATATTTGCAAAGCATATAAACTTGAGCCCGCTATTGTAAACGCGGTCGCAATTAAAGCTCAACCGTCTCAGCCAGAGCTAGTAGCAGAAACTAAAGAGCAAGCGCTAGCAACAGAAAAACGTAGTATAAGTTTTGTTGATAAACTGGGCTTAGTCAAAAGTGAGGGCTCTTACGTTGAAATGTTGAACGCTAACAGCAACGATGAAACTGTCGCAGAAGCGCAATCAAGATAAGCTTCAAAAACACCGAATGACTAATTATGACTTGAATCCATCGCTGAACCCATCGCTGGTTTAAAAGCAGGCTTAAGGGAAAGCTTACGCTTTGGCTCTTTGTGAAATGCATAGACTTGCTTTTTCGCATGACCAATCAATAGGCCTCCAAAACTTGGCGCGATGCATTTTCCTACTTTTTCCCATAAACGATAAGGCCTTGCATAGAGTGATTCATTGGGTGGAAAGAACAAGCATGTTTCATGCTCCAGCGGAGTGAAGGCCACCTCGCTGAATAAGTCATTCAACTGACCTGCACTATAAGGCTGACCCGAGCCGAATGGCGTGGTATCCGCCCTTGCCCACACGCCTTTACGGTTTGGCACAACCACAATCACCTGCCCAGAGGCAGCAAGTACCCGCCAAATTTCTTGCATTAAATGCACGGGCTGCTCTGAATATTCAAGCGCATGCGCCACAATGACTAAATCCATGGAATTATTAGCAAAGGGCAGTTCTAATTCTTCCGCCATCGCACTTAAACACGGTGCATGATGTGGCCAGTGAATCCCCCCCTCATGTGCAGGGGTAATGGCGACTACATGGTTTTTCTTATCAAAAAATGGGCTGAGATGCGGAATCGCATAACCCAACCCCAGAACATTATGTCGCCCTAATTTTTGCGAGCAAGGCTGTAATGCTTGAGCAATATAATGCTGTGCCAATCCACCGAGGCGTGAACCATAGAATTTTCTCAAAGCGGTAATTTCAGGCCAGCGCATGTTGCATCCTTTTGGTTTACTTGCTTCTTATGGCGATGCCACTGTATAATAGAAGCAGTATATATCACGTAAACGATATAAACAGGTAGATTACATCAATGCTTCAAATCGCGCAACTTCCAGTATGGCAAGATAACTATATCTATATTCTGTATGATACAGAACGTAAAGATGCCGTGGTGATAGACCCCACAGAAGCAAAACTCGTGACTGATTTTCTGGCGCAAAATGGCTTGCATCTATTGGCGATTTTAAACACCCACCACCACCCCGATCATATTGGTGGAAATATGGAGCTAAAAAAAGCCACTGGCTGCCCTATCTATGGCTATGAAGGCGATGCGCACCGCATACCGGGCATCACCAACACACTCGATAACGGCTCGCATTTTACATTGCTAAATCTTGAGATACATGTGCAGCTTCTGCCTGGTCATACCACAGGGCATATTGCTTATTATATCCCTTCCAAGAACTGGTTATTTTCTGGCGATGTGATGTTTGCCATGGGCTGTGGCAGATTATTTGAAGGCACGCCTATGCAAATGCTCACCAGCCTAGAGCGCATGGCAGCACTGCCCGAAGATACGGTTATTTTCTGCTCGCATGAATATACGCTGGCGAATGGTAAATTTGCACTGGCGGTAGATCGCCACAATCCGCGTCTCACAGCACGTATTGAGCAAGAAAAACGCAAGCGCGACCAAAAGCTTTCCACCGTACCCACCACCATCGCACTTGAAAAAGCCACCAATCCTTTTTTGCGATGTGATAATTTAGAAATCCAACAAGCATTAGGACTCATCGGCGCTGGAAAACTAGAAGTGTTCACCGAACTGCGTAAAATGAAGGATGGGTTTTAGCCTGGCCCACCAATACCAGTACTTTGTTGCCGCTTTATCGCATTAAGAAATGTAGATTTTACACCGCCACTAACTGTCTGTCCCAGCAATTCTTTTGACTTTAACATGGATTCCATATTTTGAACGGCCTCTTTTGGAGTTACTGCCTTATTCATGCAATTATCACCACTTTTAACATTTTTCTCATCAAGAAGAC
>CAYGTX010000167.1:0-4261 GCA_964352935.1 uncultured Rickettsiales bacterium
TTGCTAACGCTGTCGGCAACGTGATAATTTTAGGATCATTACACAGGTTTAATACAAACGGTTTCACCGATTCTAACTTATCTGGACCACCAAGATTAAATAAGACGACCGCCTTTTTTCCCATATTTATTTTCCTTTCACGGTAGATACTAATGCTTCAACATGCGCTATTGGAGTAAACGGCAAGATACCATGCCCTAAATTGAAGATATAGGGTTTATTTTTAAAACATTCCAATAATTCTCGTGTTTTAGAAAGTGCTCTTTCTTTATCAAGCGCTAAAAGAAGAGGATCTAAATTTCCTTGCACGGGGATATTCACATGGTCACGAATCCAAAATGGCGAAATACTATAATCAAAGCCAAGCACATCTATACCTGTTTCATTGGCATAAAGTGGATATAACCTACCAGCTTTACGCGGAAAACCAATGATAGGAATATGTGGAAAACGTGCTTTTACTTTTTGAATAATGGCTTTTGCAGGTGCAATAGACCATGCCTCAAATTCTTCTTCTGTGAGTGATCCTGCCCATGAATCAAATATCTGGAGCACTTCAACACCTGCTTCAACTTGAGCCATCAAATGTTCAGCAACTGCATCGATCAATAATGCCATGAGTGATTTAAAAAATTCAGGATGTTCTATCATCACTTGACGTGAAATTTGATGCTCTTTGCTCGATTTACCTTCTAGCATGTAGGTTGCTAATGTCCATGGCGCACCCGCAAAACCAATCAATGTGGTTTCATTAGGAAGTGACGCTCTGGTTTGACGAATGGCATTATAGACAGGGTTTAGAAATGATTTATCAAATGAAAGAGATGATATCCCATCTTCAGGATTCAACACTTTCAGTTTTGGGCCTTCACCTTTGACAAAACTAACATCCATTCCCATGGCATCAGGAATCACTAAAATATCTGAAAAGATAATAGAGGCATCAAAACCAAAGCGTTCAATTGGTTGAAGGGTGACTTCAGTTGCTTTATCTGGATTATAACAAAACTCTAAAAAACTACTCGTGGTTTCTCTGACTTTTTTATATTCAGGAAGATATCTTCCTGCTTGTCTCATAAGCCACATGGGAGGATTAGCAAATACCTCACCTTGAATTGTCTGAAGTAATTTCTGAGAAGTCATGAATGATTAATTCCTAGATATGTTTTTTAAAAGGAACACATATAATAATATAAATTATATTTATATATAAAATAGTAGTAGTTAGTTGTTCCCTGTGGATAATGTGCATAACATATTATCCTCAAACTTATCCACTAAAAATAAATTTTATAATACTGAATGTGAAAGATTCTTTTTTTCAGGGTAAATCTATGTTACTAGCTTACCATATAAGATTTTAAAGATATATTTTCCACATATTGGGGATAAGTGAAATTTAAACTCATTCATGTGGGTTTTTATGTGTTTTTTATATGTACGAATATGTGTGTAAATAGACGCACTCACAATGCACGATGTTATACATCTACTTATCCACAGAATTATTAACGAAAGATTAACAGCGCATGACAGAAACCACTTTTTATCATCTACATTTAGTTTCAGATTCAACAGGAGAGACTGTAAGTGCAGTGGCACGCTCTGCTATGGCTCAGTTTGAGAAAGTGGATGTAGACGAACATGTCTGGTCATTAATGCGTACTAAAGGGCAAATAGATAGGGCTTTAGAAGGTATTCGTGAAAACCCTGGTTTTGTGATGTATACGATTGCTGATAAAGCCCTTAGAAAAAGATTAAAAGTAGGGTGTGCAGAATTAGGTGTTCCTTGTATATCAGTTATTTCTCGTACCATTAATGAGCTTTCTAATTATTTGGGGGTAAAATCTTCTACACAACATCCCGGTAAGCAGCATGATTTAGATGAGGATTATTTTGAACGTGTGGAAGCCATTAATTATTCACTCACCCATGATGATGGGCAATCCACGTGGGATTTAGATGAAGCAGAAATTATTGTAGTGGGCGTGTCACGTACCTCTAAATCACCTACCAGTATGTATCTGGCTTATCGTGGTTTTAGAACTGCCAATGTGCCTTATGTGAAAGGTGTGCCGCTGCCTGAAAATCTTACTAAATTAAAGAAGCCGTTTATTGTTGCTTTGACAATTAGTCCTGATCGTTTGGTGCAAATTAGACGTAATCGCTTGCTTTCACTCCATGAAGAACATGAGACTGATTATGTGGATATGGATGAAGTCAAAAAAGAACTTGTAGAAGCAAGACGCTTTTTTACACAGCATGGTTGGCCAACCATTGATGTGACGCGTCGTTCAGTAGAAGAAACTGCCGCTAATATTATTTCACTTTATCATGATAAGAAACGTCATGAAGAAGAAGGTGTTGCCAAATGAAAAAAGCAGCAGTACTTGGCTTTCCAATTAAACATTCGCTTTCCCCAAAACTACATGGCTATTGGCTGAATCAATATGGTATTGAAGGGAGTTATAAAGCCATTGAAGCAGCTCCTGATAGCTTGATGGAAACTTTTGCTCGCCTAAAAAAAGAAGGTTATGCAGGATGGAATGTTACTGTTCCCCACAAAGAGCATGCGCTTTTAATGGTGGATGAAGTGGATGAAATCGCCAGAGCCATAGGTGCAGTGAATACTGTAGTGGTGAAAGGTGGTAAATTAGTAGGGTATAATACTGATGCGTTTGGTTTTTTACAAAATCTTGTCACATCACGTACCGATAATCTGCCAGTACCTCAACAATTTGAGAGCAAAAAAGGCATGGTGATTGGTGCAGGTGGTGCTTCAAGAGCGGTAATTGCTGCGCTAAAATCGGCTGGATTGAGTGAAATTTTAATCACTAACCGTACACAAGAAAAAGCAGAAAAACTGATTGATGCATTTGTAGTGGATAAAGCAGGTTTTACGGTGATTCCATGGGATGAAAAAGACCAAGCCCTAGAAAATATCGATTATTTGATTAATACCACATCACTTGGCATGGAAGGACAACCACCATTAGAGATAAATCTATCTGCACTTCCTAAAACAGCAGTGGTGAATGATATTGTCTATAAACCCCTTGAGACTGAGCTTTTAAAGCAAGCCAAAACACACGGCGTGCAAGCGGTGGATGGCATAGGCATGTTGATATGGCAAGCCGTTCCGGGGTTTAATGCATGGTTTGGAAAAGAGCCTGAAGTGACATCGGAGCTTAAAGACTATATGGTAACGCTTTCAAAAGGTTAACCTTCATGATTACCATTGGTGTTACAGGCAGTATTGGTACTGGAAAATCATATATATCCTCTTGTTTTAAACGGCTGGGATATCCTGTGTTTGATGCGGATGATTATGTGCATCAATTGATGAAGAAAAATCAGCAAGTGATTGAAGAAATCCGTGAGATTTTTCCGGATGCGGTGGTGAATAACCAAGTTAAACGTGAAAATTTACGTCCTTTTGTGAAAGGAAATCCTAAAGAGCTAAAGAAACTTGAGGCCATTCTTCATCCAAAGGTAAGAGAGGCAGAAAAACGTTTTTTGCAAAAATGCAGAATGATGCGCTGTAAAGTTGCAGTATTAGATATTCCTTTATTGTTTGAAACAGGTGCCGATACATTATGCGATTATGTGGTAGTTACTTATGTAAATCAACGTATCCAACAATCGCGTGTGCTTAAACGTGGAAAAATGAGCCAAGAATTTTTAGATTACATCAAACAGCTGCAAATGCAGCAAGATTCAAAAATGGCTATGGCAGATATGGTGATTGATACCAGCCGCTCCAAATCGTATAATTTTAAGAAAGTGAAAGCAATTGTAACCAGCTTGATTCCCTCCATGAAATCTACTTAAATTGTGATAGAAAAGAAGCAAGGACAGAAGTCCGAGCGCTTTAGTCGCACAAAGTGCATTAGGTTCATTGAGATTTTAGGAAAAATCGTAGGAACAATAGAAAGGATAACACCATGCGTGAAATAGTATTCGATACTGAAACCACAGGTCTAGACCCCAATTTTGGACATAAATTGGTAGAGCTTGGTTGCGTTGAGATTGTGAATAAAATTCGTACTGGGCGCGATTATCACTGCTATATTAACCCTCAGCGGGATATACCTCGTGCTGCAAGTGATGTGCATGGTCTGACCGAAGAATTTTTAAAAGATAAACCAACCTTTAGCGAAGTGGCGGATGATTTTCTAGCATTTATCGAAGATTCACCTTTGGTGATTCATAATGCCGCGTTTGATATGAAATTCATCAATTATGAATTAAAGCTCATTGG
>CAYGTX010000168.1:0-4233 GCA_964352935.1 uncultured Rickettsiales bacterium
TGTCAGCTCTTTTGCAATTTCTTCACCCACAATATCTGGTCTTACAGAGAGCGTTTGTCCGAGCTTAATGTAGCTTGGACCTAAACGTTGTAAGAGGTGAAGTAGGCGTTTTGCTTGCTTGTGTTTTTTACCAAAAAAACATCCGCTTGTTAGCAATAAAAAACCAATGGTAATGGCTCTAAAAAATGCAGGCATTATATTTTCCAACCACTATGAATTGCGACTACACCATGTGTAAGATTTTCATACGACACATTTGAAAAGCCAGCTTGTTCTATCATCGATGCAAATTTTTCTTGTTCAGGAAATACTCGAATACTTTCTACCAAATATTGGTAAGACTCTTTATCGTTGGCTACAAGTTTTCCAAATGCAGGAATGAGATGAAAAGAATAAGTGTCATATATTTTTTTAAGTACAGGGTTAGTGACGTGAGAAAATTCTAAACACATAAATTTTCCACCTGGTTTTAAAACGCGTAGTGCTTCTTTTAATGCCACGTCAATATGGGTGACATTACGAATGCCAAATGCAATCGTGTAATAATCAAAATGATTGTCTGGAAATGGTAGTGCTTCGGCATTGCCGCAAACCCATTCAAGATTGTCTAATCGGTTTTCATCTACAGCACGGCGATAACCATTTTCGAGCATTGCAGGGTTGATATCACACAAGGTTGCGTTTGCATTATGTGTTGCATCTAAGAATCTAAAAGCAATATCACCTGTGCCACCTGCAACATCTAGCAAATGTGTGTTTGCACGAGGCATAAGTTTACGAATAAATTGTTGCTTCCAAATGCGGTGAACGCCTAAACTCATTACATCATTCATTACATCATAACGAGATGCTACACTTTCAAACACACCACGTACAAGTGGTTGTTTCTCAGCTTCTGAAACTTTTTTAAATCCAAACGAGGTTTCATGCGTCATAGTGCTTTCCTTTATGTATCAACAAAGACATGCATGTTTTACCTCAATCATCCATTGCATGCAACAAGACAAGGTTTATTATAAGCTTAAGAACGAGGATAAATAGTTCGTGTAACTTTAAATGAAGGTTTTTATGCCAGAACTTCCTGAAGTAGAAACGGTGATGCGTGGGCTTGCCACTCAGCTTGAGGGAAAGCTAATCGAGCGCGTAGAGCCAATGCGAGAGGGGCTTCGGTTTCCTTTTCCTGAAAGATTGGTGGAGCTTTTAGAGGGGCAACGTATCGTTTTATTGGCACGGCGTTCAAAATATATTCTGTGTGAACTGGAAAATGGTTGGCAATTGCTGCTGCATCTTGGCATGTCGGGTAAAATCCTTGTATATCCTGAACCGCGGGAGGAACTAAAGAAGCATGATCATTTATTAATATGGCTAGAAGGCGGGACTGAAATTGCTTTTAATGATGCAAGGCGCTTTGGTATTGTGGATTTGATAAAGCCAAAGCAGATAGCATCTCATCCACTGCTATCACATTTGGGGCCAGAGCCGCTTGAGAATGAGTTTACGCCTGCTTATCTCTATGCTGCATTAAAGAAGCGTTCTATGGCGATAAAACCAGCATTGATGGATGCAAAACTTGTGGTGGGTGTTGGAAATATATATGCAAGCGAAGCGCTTTTTAAGAGTGGCTTATCACCACTTAAGAAGGCAAACACCATCAGTAAGAAACAATGTGAATTATTGGTGACATGTATTCAAGAAGTATTAAGGGATGCAATACGCTCTGGTGGTTCTACATTGCGGGATTATGTTCGCTCTTCGGGCGATGTTGGTTATTTTCAACATCAATTTAAAGTCTATGGAAGAGAAAAAGAGCCTTGCTTGATTTGCAGCAGTTCGATAGAAAGGATAGTGCAAACAGGTCGATCTAGTTTTTATTGCCCATCCTGCCAAAAGAAATGAGATGCTAATGAAAAAAATACAAAAAACTCTTTATGCTTTTGCATGTATTGCAGTGCTTGGAGCGTGTCAAAATGTTAAGCAAGGTTGGAGTACTGCGCAAGAGCAAGTGGAGGGATCTTCCCTTCAGTTTAGAAGGCTAATGGCATCGCTTAATATGCAAAAATATGTGCCAGGTATGCCTGACATGCCTGTTTACCATAGTTTTGAACCGCTTGGTGATGAGAACGCAGTGTATGATGTGATGGAAGGGCGTATCATTGATATTACCTATGCGAGTACCATAGCAAAGGCAGAAAAAGTAAAAGATTTTTACGATATTGCATTAGAGCAATTAGGCTGGCAACCTACAAACAAATCGCATTACTATGTGAGAGATGATGAAGCATTGCTGCTTAAAGTTACTTCTGACGACCAGAAAGTAACCTTGCATATTTTGTTGCAACCTTCTGATAAATAGAATTCTCAGTATAGATGACAACAGTGCCAGCCATTTTATCATGCCAGCATTGTTTTTTCTTATCAAAATTCATCCAGAACAGCCCAATCATTAGTGGTATAGTAGAAATAATATAACCAAAAGCTCTGACTAAACTTTGCCATATTCCTGGTTTTTGGTTTGTTTGAGCATCAACTACCATGATGCCTAAAATCATTTTACCCGGTGTTGCGCCAAACTTAACCCATAGTGCCGTAACGATTGCTGTAATAATAATGAATTGGGAGAATAAGTTTCCAAAAGCAAACCATGCTTGTTGTTTTAGAATGTCATATTCAGCGGGTGTTGGTGTGATGCCAGAGCTTAGTTTCATTAATATAGGGTCTGGTACTTGCGGCGTTGAAAATTGTATGACTACACCTAATAACGTAAATGGTAGTAAACTGATGAAAGTATCAAGCATTGCAGCAAGAATACGCGCATTGAATGTTGCGTAATGCTTGGTATCTTCTTGCCCCTCAACAAGAGATTCTGAAGCTGTATTATCGTCTTGTTGATTAATAGTCTCTTCTGGTTCAATGTTAGTTTTATTTTCATCGGTCATGTGATAATCCCCTCAATCCTCAGTTGATTTTACGTTGCAAAAGAGAAAATGTAAAGACTAAGCCCCATACTCATCATCATTAAAGTGTTCTGATAGGTCACTTAGATCATCTTCTTCACTGGCAGGGATGGCATAGTTTCCACCTAGCCACTTGCCAAGGTCTATGTCTGAGCATCGTTTAGAACAAAAAGGATGATAGGCTTCTGACATTGCTTTTTTGCAAAGAGGACACGATGTTTTTTTAGAATGTGAAACCATATTAGTCTTTCTTGTTGCAGCGATAACCTAGCCCTTCTAGCATCGTAGCAGTTTCACAAAGTGGCAGGCCTACTACTGCACTATAAGAGCCATTGATCCATTGCACAAATTTTCCTGCTACACCTTGAATGGCGTAACCGCCAGCTTTTCCGATGCCATCACTTGTTTCTACATAGTGAAGTATTTCATCTTGGGTGAGTCGCTTAAAGCTAACACGTGTGGCTACATGACGGCATGATTTAGCACCATTAGGAGCTAAAATACACACGCCAGTGTAAACAGTGTGACGTTTGCCTGAAAGCTCGCGCAGGCACGCCATCACTTCATCGTTGTTCTGTGCTTTGGGGAGAATTTTTTTGCCACGAGCTACTGCAGTATCTGCGGCCAATATAAATGCATTGGGGTGTGCTTTGGCAACTTTGCTTGCTTTTTCAAACGCGATGCGCCTAACGTAAAGCGAAGGTGCTTCATTTTTTTCAGCAGATTCATCAATATCTGCTGCCACAATGTCATCTTGTTTGATATGAATCTGAGACAGTAGTTCAAGCCGTCTGGGTGACGCTGATGCAAGAATTAATGTTTGTTTTGAATCATCATGTTGAAGCATAGTGACCCTTAATGACTCATATCACACATGGGTGATGATTATGATTTATGACGATGAATAACGCGACCTTTTGTAAGGTCGTAAGGTGTCATTTCAACGGTCACTTTATCTCCAACCAATACACGAATACGATTCTTACGCATTCTGCCAGAGGTGTGTGCTAGGATGACGTGGCCATTCTCAAGTTCTACGCGAAACATTGCGTTTGGTAGGAGTTCAAGTACTGTTCCATCAAATTCGATCAGTTCTTCTTTAGCCATAATTGGTACATAATCCTTAAATTGAAAAATCTCTAAGCCTTTGTTCTATTCAAAATCTCTAGAAATTCAAGTAAAATTTACGTTAAAGGCCGTTTAACTTTAAAAACGATTAACGTAATTGTAAAAAATAAACGAGTGAAAAAAGTTTTCGAGCTGTTTCTTTGTCTGTTTC
>CAYGTX010000169.1:0-4188 GCA_964352935.1 uncultured Rickettsiales bacterium
GTAAAGTAAGGTTGATTTAGTCGCAGTTTTTAAGATTCAATTTGTTTTAGTGCGTAAGCGATGATCCATAGTGTCATTGCAAACATTAGAAGTATTGCTATTGCAAGCTTAGCTCCACCGAGGCCTGCAGCTAGCCAGCCTATGTAAGCAAATGGGATAAAAGAAATCCCAAATCCCAAAGAAATATTTTTTGTATTCATCGTAAATTACCTCATTTAAAGTAGCCCTATTCTCACAATAATCGTGATATAAAAGCCATCTTAAGTGGTGGGTATAGTCATATAGAGAGCATATAAATGTATGATTGTGACTTGTAGTCTGAGAATTATTCTCTCATTATGCATAAAAAATATTAAGAAGAAGGTGAGAAGAAATGCCATTGAGAATGTTAAGAGAATTTTTTAAATATGAAGCGTCCGCAGGTATCTTGCTTGGCGCAGCCGCACTGCTAGCCCTTATTGTTAATAATAGTGCGTTGAGCGATTTATATGGAAGCTTTTTGTCTACACCAATGGTAGTTCAGATAGGAGCGTTTATCATAAATAAACCTCTTCTTCTTTGGATCAATGATGGTTTGATGGCCATTTTCTTTTTATTGGTTGGTCTTGAGATTAAACGTGAAGTGTTAGAAGGTCAGCTTTCAACCAAGAAACAAATTAGTTTGCCAGCATTTGGAGCATTAGGTGGGATTGCAATACCTGCAATTATATACACATTCATTAGCTGGGATACTAAAGAATATATAAGTGGTTGGGCAATTCCTGCAGCAACAGATATTGCATTTGCTCTTGGTATCATCACGCTATTAGGTAAGAGAGTGCCTGAATCACTCAAAATTGCATTGGTGGCAATAGCAATACTTGATGACCTAGCTGCTATCATCATCATCGCACTATTTTACACTGAAAACTTATCAGTACTTTCATTATTGATTGCTTTAGCTGCAATTGTGGTTTTAGCCTTCTTAAATAAAAGAGGTGTCACTTCATTATCACCTTATATTATTGTTGGTATAGTATTGTGGGTGTGTGTACTAAAATCAGGCGTACATGCTACACTAGCTGGAGTTGTTGTTGCGCTCTTTATTCCTTTACGAGCTAAAAACAAACTTGGTGGCTCTCCTGCACGCTCGTTGGAGCATGGTTTGCATAAATGGGTGGCGTACGCCATTTTACCACTCTTTGCTTTTGCAAATGCAGGTGTTTCACTTAAAGGTTTATCACTTGAAATTATTATGCATCCGGTGACGCTTGGTATCGCATTGGGGTTGTTCTTTGGAAAGCAAATTGGCGTGATGCTGCTGACATTTATAGGAGTTATTACTAAGCTCTGTGAGTTACCAAAAGATGTAAATTGGAAACAATATTACGGCATGGCACTTATAACAGGTGTTGGTTTTACGATGAGTTTATTTATTGGCACGCTTGCATTTACAGATACTGAATTGCAAACTCAAGTAAGGCTTGGTGTTATTATCGGCTCATTGTGTTCAGGTATATTAGGCTATACAGTCTTGCGACTTTCTAGTAATAGAGAAGTTGTTAGAACCTAATGTATGGATATTCATGAGAAGTAAAATACAATCTTTTATTGAGCATAGTAAGTTTCAGGCAACCATCATCACGTTGATTGTTATCAATGCTGTTATTCTGGGGTTAGAAACATCATCAACTATCATGCATGACTATGGTGTTTGGTTGAAAGCAATAGATGCAATTATTCTTAAGATATTTATTTTTGAAATAGCACTAAGATTGTATGCTCATGGATTAAGTTTTTTTAAACGTCCATGGAGTGTTTTTGATTTTCTAGTTGTCGCTGTTGCACTCATCCCAGCGAGTGAAGCGTTTGCCGCTCTTAGGGCTTTACGTGTACTTAGGGTGTTGCGCCTAATTTCAATGGTGCCTACCATGAGACGCGTGATTGAAGGGTTGCTATCAGCAATACCGGGCATTGCTTCTGTATCAACTATCATGACGTTATTTTTCTATGTATTCGCGGTAATTGGTACGCATTTATATAGTGAAACTTTTCCTCAGTGGTTTGGCAGTCTTGGGGAAACAATGTATTCACTCTTCCAAATTATGACGTTGGAGAGTTGGAGTATGGGAATAGTAAGACCAGTGATGGAGGTGCATCCAACTGCGTGGATATTCTTTATTTCTTATATTTTAGTGACAACATTTACAATGTTAAACCTGTTTATTGCGATTATTGTGAATGCCATGCATAGCAGTGCTGATGATGAGGCAGCAGAAAGTCGATTGGAAATGAAAAATGAGCTAAGTAAAGAGATAAGAGAGATGGAAAAAAGATTGCTGGAAAAGCTAGATTCTTTAAGTAAGAATTAAATTTAGTCTAACAGGACCTTAACACTGGAATGGATATTAATCAGTACTTGTAGCTTTCTTGTTCGTTTCCTGAATTTAAAAGACTTTTTTTGTTCGAGAATTACAGAGCTATGGCAAAACTAGCCTTTACAGATGTTATAGTTTAATTGCGCTATAACGTAGTAAATGACTGCATTTGCCGATCACATAGTTAGGAAATAATTGCCAGAGTTCCCCGCAAACTGCGGATAGTACACAATGCTTAGATTTTAGTGAGTACAAATAAGGAAGTTTGGTGTAGAGGCGGCGATCTCGAACATACAGAATTCTTGAGGTGCTGTATGATTGGAAAGTTCTATGGGATAATGTTCAAAAACGAAGCATAGCTGCTAGCTATGAAAATTACTGACCTCGAACACTAACGCCCACATATTGATAACTTTGATCTCACTGAAGAGCAGAGGATTGAATTGGTGAATGCGATTTTGATAATTACTGATAGGATTTTTGGAGAAGATGTTTAGTTCACACCTTAGTTTAGGCCTTCAATAAATGAGATAATATATTTAGCAATTTCTGCGGGCTTTTCTTCTGCTGCAAAATGCCCCGCATCAAGCAGATGCAATTCAGCCATAGGAAGGTCTTTCAGATACGCCTTTGCACCCGATGCCATAAATACTGGATCGTTTTTGCCCCACACTAACAGGGTAGGAAATTGATGCTCTCGTAAGAAAGCCTGCCACTTTGGGTAGTCATCGAGATTGGTCTTATAATCCTGAAATAGCTCAACCTGAATGTTTCGCTCATATTCATTTTGCAGAAAATGGCTGTCATGTGTCCAGCTATCTGGGCTCATAATGTGTTCGCGACCTTTTACATCACGTAAATATTGCTTCTGTTTGATAGCATCGGCACTGGTAAAAGCAAAAAGCTTGGCAATGTTTTCTGGTGAGGTATCAAGCTGTGCGTTACGAAAAAATACCTGCTTATCTTTCGGTATGCCCTCAAGATATGCATTCGCATTTTGTGCGATAATAGCTTTCACTTTGGTCGAGTCACTCATCATCACGCGGTAGCCGACGGGCGCACCAAAATCCTGCATGTAGATGATGTATTCTTTAACATTTAACGCAGTGAGCAACCCAGAGACTTTAGCAGCTAGTAAATCAAAATTGTAATCCGTAGTTTCCGGCGCAGGCTTATCGCTATAGCCAGACCCTAAATTATCCGGTGCAATAACATGGTAACGACCCGATAAAAGCGGAATAAGCTCTCGGTAGGTATGGGATGACGAAGGATAGCCATGCAGTAATAAAATAGTCGGTTGATTTGACTCACCGGCTTCACGGTAAAATATCTTATTACCATCCACTTCTTGATATCGGTAATGCGTTTTTGCAGGCCAAACAGCCTCTTGAGCCTTAGCACTTGGCTGCAGCAAAAGCATAGCAAGCATCAAACAAAACACTGGAAATAATTTTTTCATAATCAAACCTCATCATTCCATTGGTTGGATAATAGAGGAATAAACATAATTATCAAACTTTCTGTAGGTTATACTTAGCTGTGCATCAACTAGCATAGCGCGATTTTAAAGTATGGTTAAATGAGAGAAATAGCAACTTTGAAGATGTTTAAAATGCTTGGAAACAATAAAACTTAATCGCATTAAGCGCATATTCTACTTATATTTTTAAATATTTAAGTAAGCTAATTGGAAAATGCTATGCAAAAAGCTCAAACCAGTTGATTACAATCTTACAAAGTGAGGATATATTCTTTTAAGAAACGAAAAAAGAAATACTGATACGGCTATAGTTTTCCGGACAGTTAATTCTGTTAGTATGATGAATTATTA
>CAYGTX010000170.1:0-4125 GCA_964352935.1 uncultured Rickettsiales bacterium
ATTGCTATAGGCCTTTCTGTGGTCATGGTGTTGATTCCTTTTATCGTTGGTGTTAGTCGACCTGATGCTGAAAAGCTTTCTTCTTACGAATGTGGATTTGAAGCATTTGGTGATGCGCGTGGCAAGTTTGATGTTCGCTTCTATCTAGTAGCAATTCTATTTATTATTTTCGATCTTGAAATCGCGTTTCTATTTCCGTGGTCAATCACGTTGAAGGAAATTGGTGTGTTTGGCTTTTGGTCGATGATGATATTTCTTGGTTTACTAACCATCGGATTTATATATGAGTGGCGTAAAGGTGCGCTTGAGTGGGAGTAGTCGTGAAGTTGGCTGCTAAATAAATTGCTATAAAAAGCGTTTAATATGTTTAATAAAAAAACCATTTTAGATCCTACAAAGCCAATCCCTGCTGGGGTTGAGCAAGACGCGTTGCTTTCAACAGTAGCAAGCGAGATGGAAGATAAAGGCTTTGTGATTGCTAATATGGATAAGTTGGCAACATGGGCGCGTACAGGTTCACTTTGGCCGATGACATTTGGCTTGGCATGTTGTGCGGTAGAGATGATGCACTCAGCAGCAAGTCGTTATGATTTAGATCGCTTTGGTTTGGTATTTCGTCCAAGTCCTCGTCAATCGGATGTGATGATTGTGGCGGGAACGCTTACCAATAAAATGGCGCCTGCGCTGCGTAAGGTTTATGACCAGATGGCAGAGCCTCGTTGGGTGATTTCGATGGGAAGTTGTGCCAATGGTGGTGGTTATTATCATTATTCTTATTCAGTAGTGCGTGGGTGTGACCGTATTGTGCCAGTAGATGTATATGTGCCGGGATGTCCTCCAACAGCAGAAGCGTTGCTTTATGGTGTGTTGCAGTTGCAACGTAAAATCCGCCGTGGCGGAACAGTGATTTCACGTAAATAGTAGAAGAAAAGAATGCAAAGCCAAGACCCTACATTACAGAAGTTTGGTTCATATATTGAATCGCACCTTCCAAATTCGCTAACTGCGAAGGTGGAAGAGCGTGGTGGTGAACTGGTAATGGTGGTGCCTGCGCAAGAGTTGCTTTCTGTGCTTGCAATGCTGCGCGATGATCCTCACTGTTTATTCCGTCAGTTGATTGATGTGTGTGGTGTGGATTTTCCTGAACGAGAAAAGCGCTTTGAGGTGGTCTATAATCTTTTGAGTATGAAATATAATCTTCGTTTGCGTGTGGTGGTGCAAGTGGGTGAAGAGATGCTAGTGCCAAGTGCTTCAGCTGTGTTTAGTAGTGCCAATTGGTATGAGCGTGAAGTGTGGGATATGTATGGTGTTTACTTTTCCAATCATCCTGACTTGCGACGTATTTTAACTGATTATGGTTTTGAGGGGCATCCTCAACGTAAAGATTTCCCGCTAACGGGTTATGTTGAAGTGCGCTATGACGAAGAGCAAAAGCGTGTGGTGTATGAGCCAGTGAAGTTAGATCAGGAATTTAGAAGTTTTGATTTTGAAAGTCCGTGGGAAGGTGCAAAATACATCTTACCTGGCGATGAGAAGGCGAGCTAAAAATGAGCGAAGTCGATATTAAGAATATGACGTTAAACTTTGGTCCGCAGCACCCTGCGGCTCATGGTGTATTGCGTTTAGTACTTGAAATGGATGGTGAAGTAGTGGAGCGTTCAGATCCGCATATTGGTCTTCTTCATCGCGGTACTGAAAAACTGATTGAGCATAAAACATATTTGCAAGCGGTACCATATTTTGATCGTCTGGATTACGTGTCGCCGATGAATCAAGAGCACGCTTATGCGCTTGCAGTTGAAAAGTTGTTGGGGTGCGAAGTGCCACTTCGTGCTCAATATATTCGTGTGTTATTTTCTGAAATTAGCCGTATCCTTAATCACTTGCTAAACATTACAACGCAAGCGCTTGATGTGGGTGCAATGACACCACTTCTTTGGTTCTTCGAAGAGCGTGAAAAAATGATGGAATTTTACGAGCGCGTTTCAGGTGCTAGGTTGCACTCAGCATATTTCCGCCCAGGTGGAGTAGCGCAAGATTTGCCTGCGGGCTTACTTGAGGATATTGCGGCATTTGTTGAGCGCTTTGGTCCAATGATTGATGATATGGAAGGGCTTCTTACCGATAACCGCATCTTTAAGCAGCGCTTGGTCGATGTAGGTGTAGTAACTAAAGATGAGGCCATGGATTGGGGCTTTACTGGGCCAATGCTCCGTGGTTCTGGCGTGCCGTGGGATTTAAGAAAGTCACAGCCATATGATGTCTATGAGCGTATGGATTTTGATGTTGTGGTGGGTAAAAATGGCGATAGTTATGATCGTTATTTAGTGCGTGTTGAAGAGATGCGTCAGTCACTCAAAATCATCAAGCAATGTGTGAATGAAATGCCAAAAGGCGCAATCAAAACATTAGATCGCAAAGTAGCGCCGCCGCCGCGTGCTGAAATGAAGCGTTCAATGGAAGCCTTAATTCACCACTTTAAGTTATACACTGAAGGCTATCACGTGCCAAAAGGTGAAACCTATACAGCGGTAGAAGCGCCAAAAGGTGAGTTTGGTGTGTATCTTATTTCAGATGGAAGTAATAAGCCGTATCGTTGCCGTTTACGTGCGCCGGGTTTTGCGCATTTGCAAGGGTTAGACTTTATGTGTAAAGGGCACATGCTTGCTGATGTGGTGGCAATTATTGGTACGCAAGATATTGTATTTGGAGAAATTGACAGATAATGGTAGCAGTCAAAACCAGAAAACCTTTTAAGCAGCCTGAGTCGTTTGAGTTTTCTAAGGAGAACCAAGCGCGCGTTAAGGAAATTATTGCAAAATACCCAAAGGGCCGTCAGCGTAGTGCTACTATCCCGTTGTTAGATTTAGCGCAGCGTCAAGCGGGTAATTGGCTTCCGCGTGCAGCGATGGATCATGTGGCTGAAGTGTTGGAGCTTGCACCCATTCGTGTTTATGAAGTGGCGTCATTCTATACGATGTTTAATTTAGAGCCAGTGGGTGAGCATCTTATTCAAGTATGTCGCACAACGCCTTGTTGGTTGCGCGGTTCAGATGATTTAACCAATCATTGTAAGAGCAAGCTAGGTATCGATATTGGTGAAACCACCGAAGATAATAAATTTACCTTAGTAGAAGTTGAGTGTCTTGGTGCGTGTGTAAATGCGCCAATGGTGCAAATTAATGATGATTATTTTGAAGATTTAGATACGAAGAACTTTGATCAATTGTTGAATGATTTAGCCGCAGGTAAGAAAGTGAATGTTGGTCCGCAAAATGGTCGCCAATGTTCTGCGCCTGTTGGTGAAAATGTATTTACAGCTAAGAAGAAATAGCCACGAGTTATAAAAATGTTAAAAAACGAAGATCGCATATTTACGAATCTCTACGGCTTTGAAGGCGCTGATTTAAAGTCAGCCCAGAAGCGTGGCGATTGGGCGGATACCAAGGCGTTATTGGCTAAAGGTCAAGATGCGATTATTGATGAAATTAAAGCCTCTGGCTTGCGTGGTCGTGGTGGTGCGGGTTTCCCAACAGGTCTTAAATGGTCATTCATGCCTAAAGAACATGCAAAGCCATCTTACTTAGTGATTAATGCGGATGAGTCTGAGCCGGGAACATGTAAAGACCGCGATATTCTGCGTCACGATCCACATAAATTAGTAGAAGGTGCATTGCTTGCGGGTTTTGCGATGCGTGCGGTAGCTGCATATATTTATATTCGTGGTGAATTTTATAATGAAGCCTCTGCCATTCAACAAGCAATTGAAGAAGCGTATGAAGCTGGCTTGATTGGTAAAAATGCATCAGGTTCTGGCTATGATTTTGATGTCTATTTGCACCGTGGTGCAGGCGCATATATTTGTGGTGAAGAATCCGCGCTTATCGAAAGCTTAGAAGGTAAAAAAGGTCAGCCACGTTTGAAGCCTCCATTCCCAGCGGGAGTAGGGGTGTTTGGTTGCCCAACGACTGTAAATAATGTGGAATCCATCGCTGTAGTGCCTACCATTTTACGTCGTGGTGCAAGTTGGTTTTCTGGTCTTGGTCGTGAAAATAATACAGGTACGAAGCTTTTCTGTATTTCTGGTCAGGTGAATAATGCAGGTGCGGTCGCTGGAGGGAGGGG
>CAYGTX010000171.1:0-4120 GCA_964352935.1 uncultured Rickettsiales bacterium
GCATAGTACATACTATTTTTTTGCAATACAAAATCATACCCTTTTTGCTTTGCAACTTTTTTTACTGCTGCATTTATTTGAACTCGCATTTTAGTAACATGCTGTATTTGCATTTGACGAAGTTTTTGTGAATCAGCTACAAATTTTGCTCGCATAGTATTAAAACGCTTAATCAATTGTGAACGTCGCGTTGTACTTTTAGTTTGGCTAATCTGCTGACGAACTGTCATCATCTGACGATATTCACCTTGCATTTTTACCCGCGCAGGCTGTATCTTTTTAACAAAGACTTGTGCCATTGCCAACACTTCAGGTGCTTGTTTTAGCATTTGCGGATCGACTACCGCAATCTTCGCACCACTACCGCCACTTCCCATTCCCTGCTTACAAGCTGACAGCGTAAATGCCATCATTACACCTAGCAATATAATACCTACATATCTTCTATACCGTGTTAACATATTTTATTTCTCCTTTCATTTACAACGTTGTTTACAAATTATCACCCAACATAATATGTTACTATCATACCAAGTAATCTCTTAGTCAAGCCATTCTGGCTTCTCGCTCACTATCTCCTGCAACAAATCATCTTTCTTTATAAATGGCACAGATAACCCATCCATATTAAGAGAACAATTAACAGAAAGATCCAAAGTTACACCTGCTCGTTTAATCGCAGATAAATTATAATGACTTACGCCATAATCTATTAATAATGGCTCTGGCAAAAATAGCTTATCTAGCGACTGAGCAATAGCATGTTTATCTGGCATACCACAGCTTTCAATTTCTTGACTCGGTGTAGTCATTGCATTAAATATAAGTGCTGGTTTACTCAGCTGTGTGGTAGCCTCTTCCTTATCACGTTCAGATGTTTGGTTTATAGTAGTAGAAGCTACTATCCCAATTGCTTCAGTATTTAATGTAAGTGCGGTCTCAGAAGATGCACTTACAGATACAGGTGCAGCACAGCATAGCTCATTATCTTTATTTACCCAACAACCTTTAAGTAATTGTAAGCGCTCGCTGGGTGTTAACTCGCCTGTTACAGGACGACACTGAGCGTTAGTTACATCTGACATATCGTCACCTTTCAATGTCGTTGAACTACCTGAACCAAAGTTTATTCCTGTACTAGGGCTAGCACTAAATCGACGATTAATACATCTTTCAATATATTTCGTTGAAACAGTACCTTTTATTATCTCAGGATTATCACAATTATCCTTATCTTTATTCAAACCCAAACTATTATCCAAGTTAAACCCTGGGTTTGGATTAGGCCCCGGATTCGGATTAGGCCCTGGGTTCGGATTAGGGGCTGGGTTCGGATTAGGCATTGGTGGCAATCCTTGCGGCGCAACATACGGTGTTAAATTTGGCGCACTACCAGAAGATAATATATTTAACGGTATGTTTTGATATGGATTTTCTTGCGGTTTATTATAAGTAAATAATACCGGTACAGCAGCAGCTAACAGCAAAGAGCTGACCACACGCGTTCCGCCTGATGATATCGCACCCTCTGCTGCTGCAGTTGATACTGTAGTTCCTGCAACTGTCATATAACCAGCATCTGCTTCATTTGTAATAAGTGGTTGATCATACAAGCCTTCAGAACCGACTTCTTCATAAGCTCCGTTAACTGCTCTTGCAAATCCCCCACCTACTGGAATATCTTGATAACCTGAATCTTCTGCGGCTGCTGGATCAAAATAATCTGGATTTTCTGTCGCTGCTGGATCAAAATAACCTGGATTTTCTGATGCGCTGGGGACAATACCATCATCTTCTGGAAACCCTATTTCAAGATTACCTATACCTTTAACCGAACTTGCGGGTACTGCATCTACTTGGTGATAAAATGGTTCTACATCTGTCATATTACCACCATTCGCATCAGCAGCACCAGGTAACCCATCATATTCAAAATTTTCAGCAGTCTCTGCTAACACAGATGGCATTGGTTTGCTTGGTGTTGCATACACTGGCTTTTCCTCTGCATCTACTTCGTGATAAAGTGGTTCTTCACCTGCTGCATCTTCTAACAAATCATCAGCAACACTTTCTCCTTCTTCGTCCATCTCTTCTGAAAGTACCCGTGAAAGTAATGACATATCGCTTTCTGATGCTCCAGCCAACGCAGGTAATTCAGAGCTGCCAACAGCACCTGGTAATTCACCATATCCAAAATTTTCGGTAGTCTTTGCTAACACAGATGGCACTGAATATTCTGATGATTCTGCTGGTGCATTAGGTTGGTCATAAATATCCGGTCGATATGGCAACATATTTACGCTTTCCTCTGGTGCTCCTACCGCTGCTTCTTCTGGAAATGGTTGGTTCAATACATGATAGCCATCTACGCCTCTTCCTGCAAATGTAGAACTTGTTGCCCCTTCCCCAGCTGCTGCTTCATCTGCTGCAGGTGGTGCATTAGGTTGGTCATATACTTCCTCTTCTGATGCTGATGCTGCTTCTGTTTCTATAGAGCTATCTGCGGCCATCATAGTTCTAGGGGGTAGTGTTGGTGCCACAGAATCTACTGTACTAATATCTGGATCTCCATAAATTGGATTTGGTTCTAAAGGAAAATTATCTCCAGCTCCCTCGCCGTTAGGCACTTCATCATCTATCTCTGCATACTCTCCACCAACCTCCTCTGCTGCAGGGTCTAATGGAGCTATCTCTTCATAAAGTGACTCAGCAACATCTGATTCTGCAGTTGTGCCACCTAAGGCTGCTCCACCTTGGTCTACTAGTAGCATCGAGGTATTGCTGAGTGAACCACTGATATCAGAAGGCACAGTAAAACCTGCTGTATCAAGTTCTTCAGACAAGGCAGCGTCACCTACAGTCTCTCCTAGTGTACCCGTAACCGTGCTTGTGGCTGCATCAGTTACCACGGAACCTCCAATAGTAAAACTAGTATTACCCAATATGGAGCCAGTTATAACTCCCGCATTCATTGCAACAGGAATAGCAAGTGTAACCACGGCGCCAGCCCATGCCATTGCAGCCTGAGCCGGATCCTTAGATACAAAGGGATTATAAAGCGTAGCAAACGAACCGCTTTTTTTACCTTGTACACCAGCAATAACAGATTGCATAATAGCAGCAATAGGAATCACACCAGAAAAATTAAATATATTTTCAGGATGATGAATAATACCTTCCACACCGCTATATAGAGTACCTCCTATGGCTGCAAACCCTTGTGGTTTCTTTTTGTGAGGAATACCCCAACCTGAAGTAAAAAGTTGACCATATGCACCTTTATATTTATCAGAAAATTGTTGTAAATCTTCTTTTACAAATTTAGCCACATCAGCATTCTTTATATTCAAGCTAGAAATAGCGCGATTAAGAAAATAAATTTTATTATAATCGTAGTTATTATAAGAATCATGATCTATATTAAGTAACAAATTTATTGCAGCAGGCTCAAATTCATTAGTGTTATTTTTCTTCTCAAAATCAGCCATATAATGAAATAACATATAAGCTTCTAATGAGGTTATAGCACTAGGATCATTAATTTTTTGCCAACCTTTATATGCCATTGCTGGATTGTCTAACACACCATCCATATCATTCTTTAAACTTGCAATTTCGCCATATTTATCTTTAGAATCCGTTGTATAGTGCCGCACATCAACAACGGCATCTAAAACAGTATTCGGATCAGTAATAGTGGCATTAGTACTTCTCAAGTAATTAACAAATCCTGTATTTGCATCTAATGCATTCTCAACTGATGTTAGTGCCTTTTCAACTTTTGCATGATTATATCGTCTACTGTGTAAATCAGCTTCTAACTTAGCTTCGCTTGATTCGAGTTCTTGATGCAAACTATTTTCAACACCAATACGATTTTTTATTTCAGTTTCAACTGCAGTATTAATAGTTTTTGACGATGTTGCCATGTCATTTACAATATCTTTACCGAGGTTTTGTGTGCTAATTATACCAGAATATGTTATCGGTAAACTTTTTTGTATTGTATCGATGCTACTAGCGTTTAAAAAATTAGTTAATAACTTGACTGTTCCAGTAGACATACCTTGCATATTTTTCATGGTTTTGTTTGTTGGCTTTGCGACATCAGCACTAGTTG
>CAYGTX010000172.1:0-4089 GCA_964352935.1 uncultured Rickettsiales bacterium
AAGCCATTGCGGGCGAAGCTAAAGTGCCATTCTTTAGCATTTCGGGCTCTGACTTCGTAGAAATGTTTGTTGGGGTGGGTGCCAGCCGTGTGCGTGATATGTTTGAGCAAGGCAAGAAAAACGCCCCATGCCTTATTTTTATTGATGAAATTGACGCAGTAGGTCGTCATCGCGGAGCAGGTCTTGGCGGTGGAAACGACGAGCGCGAACAAACGCTAAACCAAATGCTTGTTGAAATGGATGGTTTTGAAGGCAATGAAGGCGTTATTATCATTGCAGCAACCAACCGTCCTGACGTATTAGACCAAGCATTGCTTCGTCCAGGTCGTTTTGACCGTCAAGTAATTGTACCTGTTCCTGATGTGGGTGGTCGTGAAAAAATTCTTGAAGTCCATTTAAAGAAAGTACCAATGGGCCCAGACATTGAAGTGAGAACCATTGCACGAGGAACACCGGGTTTTGCAGGGGCAGACCTTGCTAACCTTGTGAATGAAGCGGCACTTATGGCAGCACGTCGCAACAAAAAAGTGGTCACCATGAGTGAGCTTGAAGATGCAAAAGACAAAGTAATGATGGGTGCTGAGCGCCGCTCGATGGTGATGACGCAAGAAGAAAAAGAACTCACCGCTTATCACGAAGCAGGACATGCGATTGTAGCACTCCACTGCCCTGCATCTGATCCTATTCACAAGGCAACCATTATCCCTCGTGGGCGCGCACTAGGTTTAGTAATGCGCTTGCCAGAGCGTGATAGACTTTCTATCACACGAGAGAAAATCCATGCCGATTTAATGGTCGCTATGGGTGGTCGCGTAGCAGAAGAGATGATTTTTGGTTATGATAAAGTCACCACGGGTGCATCGTCTGATATTAAGCAAGCCAGCAGCATGTCACGTTCTATGGTGACAGAATGGGGAATGAGTGACAAAATTGGTCCTCTGTTCCACGGCGCACAAAGCAGCGATGCTTATGCATCCTCCAACGGTAGCCACGAAATATCAGATGCCACCGCCTCGATGATTGATGAGGAAGTGAAACGTTTTGTTGAAGAAGCGTATAAAGAAGCAGCACGCATCTTGAAAGAAAACAGCGATCAACTTGAAACCTTGGCACAAGGCTTACTTAAATATGAGACGCTTTCTGGCAATGAGATCAAGGATCTTTTAGCGGGCAAACTCATTGATAAAGAAGATACAGGCAGCATTCCTAAAAAGTCTACTCGCCTAGGTTCTGTTCCTTCAAGTAAGAAGAAAAAGAAAGCCTCAGATGAGACCAGCAAGAGAAGCAAAACATCCTCTGCTAAATCTTCTCCTTCCAAGAAGAAAGAGGAAAAAGGAGATAAGGCTGAATGACAAGAAAATACTTCGGCACGGATGGAATCCGTGGTACTGCCAACACCGAACCTATGACGGCCGAAATAGCTCTAAAATGTGGGCAAGCTGCAGGTTCTTATTTCAAAAATGGTGGACACAGACACCGCGTAGTCATTGGAAAAGATACCCGCCTTTCAGGTTATATGGTAGAACCCGCGCTAACAGCAGGATTTATTTCCGTTGGTATGGATGTCATACTTGTAGGGCCGATGACCACACCCGCCGTTGCAATGCTCACACGTTCACTCAGAGCTGATCTTGGTGTGATGATTTCTGCTTCACACAACCCTTATTGCGATAATGGCATTAAGTTATTTGATAAAACAGGCTTAAAGCTTTCTGACGATGTAGAACAAGAAATTGAAAGACGTATGCAATGTGAAAATATCAGCCAATATTTTGCACATCCTGATTCATTAGGGCGAGCCAAACGCCTTGATGATGCACCTGGTCGTTATATTGAGTTTGCGAAACATACATTCCCTAAACGCAGTACCTTAGATAATATTAAAGTTGTGCTTGATTGCGCAAATGGCGCAGGTTACCACCTTGCCCCCACTATTTTATGGGAACTAGGCGCTGAGGTCATCACCATTGCAAACAAACCTGATGGCTTTAACATCAACAAAGATTGTGGTGCTACCCACCCAGCGGCGCTCTCTAAAGCAGTGTTAGAGCATAAAGCAGATATTGGCATCGCATTAGATGGCGATGGCGACCGCCTAATTGTGTGTGATGAAAAAGGTAAAGTAGTCGATGGCGACCAGATTATGGCATTGATTGCTAAGCACCAGCTTGAGATTAAAGCCTTAAAAGGTGGCGGTGTAGTAGCTACACAAATGTCGAATATGGGACTTGAAAAATACCTTGAATCTATTGGTCTTAATTTAATAAGAACACAAGTGGGTGATCGCTATGTTGCAGCCCATATGCGTGAACATGAGTTTAATGTTGGTGGTGAGCAAAGTGGGCATATCATACTTCGTGATTACACCACCACAGGTGATGGTATTATTGCTGCACTACAAGTGCTAGCAGTGCTAGCAGAAAGTAATAAACCCGCGAGTGAGCTATGCTATTTGTTTAACCCTTACCCACAAATCTTAGAAAATGTACGCTTTACATCAAAGAAGAAGCTCAATGCAGCATTAGAACAACAACGTGTTAAAGCAGCCATTCTCGAAGGTGAAAACATCCTCGCTGGAAATGGACGTGTTTTCATTCGCCAATCAGGTACAGAGCCCTTAATTCGCATTATGGCAGAAGGTGACGACCAGAATAAAGTCAACCAAGTGGTTTCTGGTATTGTTGCTGCCGTGAATGAAGTGGTTTAAACAGGTTAATCATGATTAACGGCACAGTACTCACAATTGCAGGCTCTGATTCTAGTGGTGGCGCAGGCATTCAAGCTGATTTAAAAACCATCACCGCGCTCAATGCATATGGCATGAGCGCTATCACAGCACTTACCGCACAAAACACACAAGGTGTGTTTGAGGTAGTAGCGTGTGACCACGCCTTCATTTCATTGCAGATTGATGTCGTCTTGAGTGATATTGGAGCAGATGTGATTAAAACAGGCATGCTCTTCGACCGATCCATTATTGATGCGGTCAGTGATATGTTAAGCTTATATCCAAAGATTCCTAGAATTATTGACCCCGTTATGGTTGCCACCTCTGGCTCTGTTTTGCTAAAAGATGACGCGATAGAAAGTTTTATTGAAAAAATGATTCCTAACGCTACCCTCATTACACCTAATATTCCTGAAGCAGAATTGCTGAGTAATATGAAAATTCACAGCAAAGATGATATGGTAAAAGCAGGTGAAAAAATATTAGAGCTAGGAACAAAAGCAGTGCTTGTTAAAGGCGGTCATGCTGGTGGAGAAACGGTAACCGATGTTTATCTTCCTGCTAATAACCAGCCTCATTTTTTCACACGCAAACGCATCAAAAGTGAGAATACTCATGGCACAGGATGCACCCTCGCCTCAGCGATAGCAGCTTACCTCTCTCAAGGTCAGTCACTCGAAAATGCTATTGAGAAAGCCACTCTATTTGTAGCCAAGGGCATTGAATTTGCGCCTAACCTTGGTAAAGGTAATGGCCCTCTAAATCATAGCTGGGCACTGTAGCACGTCTGTTTTTCTTGAAAAAACATTCAAATTCAGGCACAATTATCTTGTTATGAGAATGAAAAACCGCTCCAGAAAGAAAACAAATCCCCACATGCATACTCGCACCTGTGAATGGGAAGGCTGCGAACAAGAAGGCATTTATCCTGCCCCCAAGTCCCCACAACAGTTAAATGTGCGCCAGCATTTATGCCTAGAGCATGTGCGCCATTATAATAAAAGCTGGAATTATTTTGATGGCATGAGTGAAGATGAAGGCTCAATCTTTAGGGATGAAAGTATAACAGGCCATCGCCCAACTTGGCGAATGGGTATTAATGGTCGTACACGCCACGTGCAAGAAGAAGATATTTTAAATGCCCTTTTCGAAACATTTGGCGACTCACGTTATCATACAAAAGAAATTGAACCTTCGCGCCCACGCTTACCTAAAAAAGAACAAGAAGCACTTCTGTTGCTTGAGCTTGATAGCCGCGCTTCGCGTGATGAAATTAAACAGCGCTATAAAAAACTAGCCAAACAATATCACCCTGATATTGGCGGAAAAGCTACAGAAGATAGATTTAAAGCTGTTGTCGA
>CAYGTX010000173.1:0-4078 GCA_964352935.1 uncultured Rickettsiales bacterium
TGTTATAAATGAAAATCTTCGCAATATGCATGATGTTACAATCAAAGTTCCACCTGCTGCACTAAACGTAACAGTAGATGATGATTTAGATGATATACCTGCATTTTTGCCTGAGCCAGTAGATATATCAGCTTCAGTGGAGAAATTAGAGTCATTAAATATCAATCGTTATAAGTTGCAGGAAGATTTTACAGAGTCTAACAATTCTAAAGAAACCATCGAAAAAATAGATGAAATAATTACATCCAATGATGGGGTTAGTCCAACTGTTGTATTACCTAATGAAGTTAAAGAAAATGTTAAAGAAGTAGCTAAAGCACTGGTAAATGAAAAGCCAATAGATTTAGCTGCATTGAAAACTAAAACTTCTATAACTGCAGCTGAAACAATTGATAGTGAAAGTTTTGATGGTTTGTTAAGTTTAAATTTCCTTCCTTCTCAAAGCGACATTCCTTTTGATGATGTTAGCAAAATTAAGGATGTAGTTAACACCATCAAGAATGATGAACGAAAGCGTTTAAAAATTAAAAGTTACGCTTCACCTATTGATGATAGAAGTGGCTCAGCAAGGCGCATTTCTCTACAACGCGCCATTGCTATTCGCTCTATAATGGTTGAAAATGGCATTGAGGGCGTTCGGATTAATGTGCAGGCAATGGGAAACACCGCCAACTCAGGCGTGAAGGATCGTGCAGATATCTTTGTAATAGAAGATTAGCAGGTTATTCTGTAGATAATCGGTAACCGATAATACAATCCATTCCTGTTTTGGTAGTATCGTAAGCGCCACCTGCGGTAACACAATCGTTGGCAGTAGAGTTCACCCCTTCATCCGCTCTCAACGAACCAGTTGTTGGGTTGTTATCATCAAGTTTAGCGTCCAATTTAAATGCATCTTGTGGTGATAAAACTCCATCTAGCCTCATATTATTACTTGATGGTGAGAGTGGCGCTCCAAAAGACAATACATTCACTGTGAACGTTAGGTTTGAAAAATCTAAAAAGTAACCAGCACTTGAAGCAACAGAATCTGGCACATCTATACCTATTGTGGCTGCTGAAGTTGAAGGTGTTGATGGCCCACCACTAAACTCGTTATCTGCAATTTCAGCATAAAAAAGATGTTCCCATGCTCGGTAGCCTTCGTAAGCAGATCCGTTATAAAATTCAATTTCACCATCTTCATCGCCACTAGCGGTGCTTGCTGCAGCCCAATAACTAGCAGCATAGCTAAAATCTCCGGGTAGCTGGTTATAAATTGTTCTGAACCCATTTATCCATGCTTGTTTTTCAGAAAATTCTGAGCCTACTGTTTTTAATTTTGCTGTTTTTAATAGATTTGCACCCTGTACCACAGCAGCGATTAGTAGTGCAACAACTACCAATACAATTGAAAGCTCAGTAAGTGAAAATCCATAATTTCTATCATTCAATACTCTTACTCCTAGTAGCATAATATGTAATAGCTTTTGTTTTTATAACTTATAATACTAAATAACAGTAAATAATTCGTTAATTCTGGTAAAAATGAAGTATTTCTGTTATAAGCATCTAAAAATTAATTCAAATTTTACAAAACATTATGGTCGAAATTCCCTTTACCAAAATGCATGGCCTTGGTAATGACTTTGTCATTATAGATACACGAGAACAAGCATTATCTTTATCGTCGGAACATATAAAAAAGATATGTGATAGACACAAAGGGGTAGGTTGTGACCAGCTGGTGATGCTTTCTCACTCTGAAAGAGCGGACTCAAGAGTGCATTTTTATAATGCCGATGGCTCTGAATCTGGCGCGTGTGGGAATGCAAGTCGCTGTATTGCAGCATTAATGATGTATGAAACAGGCCGAAGTATAGCAACCATTGCCACAAATGCTGGAATGTTAAGTTGCGACCTTACAGATGATGGCTGGATTACCGTGAATCTTGGTAAAGCAAAAACTGGTTGGCAGGCAATTCCACTTGCTCAAGAGGAAGACACGCTTCATGTTAATATTATTGCTGGTAAACTTAAAGATGCAGTCTGTGTAAATGTAGGTAACCCTCACGCTGTGTTTTTTGTAGATGATGTTGATAGTGTACCTTTAGAAAAACTAGGGCCACTACTTGAAAACCACGCCATGTTTCCTGAAAAAACAAATATTGAAGTAGTGCAAGTTATATCACGTGACCATATACGAACTCGTGTATGGGAAAGGGGTGTTGGTGAAACGCAAGCGTGCGGAACAGGTGCAAGTGCTGCTGCAATTGCTGCAATTAGAAGGGAAATGTGTGATAGAACCGTCTTAGTAAACCTTCCGGGTGGTGATCTTGAGGTAACGCTCCATACAAATATGGATGTCACCTTAAGTGGTCCTGTTGAGATTAGCTTCGCGGGTGTCATGGATGATGCCTTGTGGCTTGGTGAGGAGCACTTAGATGCCTAAGCGTGATGTTATAACATTTGGCTGTCGCTTAAATACTTACGAAAGTGAAGTGATTCGTCGCAATCTATCATCTGCTCCATCACATAAAGATGTTATTGTTTTCAACACATGCGCCGTAACAAAAGAAGCGGAACGTCAGGCAAGACAGTCTATTCGTCGTGTTCGCAGAGAAAATCCTGATGCTGAAATTATTGTTACTGGCTGTTCAGCGCAAGTAAATCCAGCACAATATGCATCCATGAAAGAAGTAAGTGCTGTACTTGGGAATGAAGAAAAAATGCATGCCGAGCCATATGAAAAGTTTTTTCTAAATCACAATGAAGAAGAGCGCATTCAAGTAAATGATATTATGTCGATTAAGGAAACAGCATCGCATATGATATCAAGTTTGGAGGGGCGTAGCCGTGCATTTGTGCAAGTGCAGAATGGCTGTAATCACCGCTGCACATTTTGCATCATTCCTTTTGGGCGAGGAAATAGTCGCTCAGTGCCAATCGGTGAAATTGTGAATGAAGTAAAGAATCTTGTAGCATCGGGCTACAATGAAGTGGTGCTAACTGGTGTTGATATGACAGATTATGGTAAAGATTTACCCGGCCAACCATCATTAGGGCAAATGACGAAGCGTGTTCTAAATTTAGTGCCAGATCTAGCGAGAGTTCGCCTATCTTCTATTGATGTTGCTGAAATTGATGAAGAACTATTTGAACTTATCACTAAAGAGCCGCGTTTTATGCCGCATGTGCATATTTCACTCCAAGCTGGCGATGATATGGTGCTTAAACGTATGAAGCGCCGCCACAATCGTCAAAATGTAATCGATTTTTGCCGCTCTGTTAGACAGAAAAGACCAGAAGTAGCGTTTGGTGCTGATATTATTGCTGGCTTCCCAACAGAATCTGAAGAAATGTTTGAGAATACACGCGCCCTTATTTCTGAAGCGGGCATTCAGCACACGCATATTTTCCCATACTCTGAGAGAGAGGGGACGCCCGCTGCGAAAATGCCTCAAGTTGAGACTAAAATTAGAAAAAAACGTGCTGCTATTTTACGTGAAGAAGGTAAAAAAGAACTCGTGAAGTTTCTGCTACAAAAGGTTGGTAATGTTGGTAACTATATTGTTGAAAATGACGGCACAGCAAGGGGTGAAGACTTTACGCATATGCGTCTAAACACGTCAAAGCAACCTGGTGAAATTATTAGAGCTAAAGCAGTTGCAGTAGATAAGGAAATGTTAGTGGGTGAGGTGGCTTAATGAGCTTGTGGCCTTTTGAAAAAAAGAAAAAAACTGATAAGACAGAAGCAACTGAACTTAATCAGATTGAATCGATTGAAAATCAGCAAACTGAGAGTGTTGATTCACCTACGGAAATATTAACGGATGAAGCTATTAAAGATTCCATTGAAGAAGTGGATGTTACAAATGAAGCTGAGAAACAAGATACATCAATTGAAGAAGCTCAAACTCAGATTCTAGAAGAGCCAGATAAAAGCAACGATGAAGCTAAAGGTTGGCTTGGTCGTTTAAAAAATGGTTTAGGGAAAAGTTCTACTAAGCTTGGCGTTGGATTAAAGCAAATTTTCATTGCACGAAAGCTTGACGATGAAACCCTAGAGGAGCTAGAAGATTTACTCATCGCTTCAGAT
>CAYGTX010000174.1:0-4032 GCA_964352935.1 uncultured Rickettsiales bacterium
GTCCTAAATAACCTCGTACTTGCTGCATGAGCTGGCGTAATAATCGATCATTCAATTGGCCTCCTCTTGCTCCCAAGAAAAGCGGCGTATCGTTTGAAAAAGGATATGGGCAAAGTTTGAAATAACGTTTTAACGCATCATGCACTTGCGCAAGCACAGGTACTTCGCGTTCTTTGTTGCCTTTACCTTTGATGCGCAGTACATCACCTTTGGGGCGAGTAGCATAAGTGAGCGAGAGCGCCTCGGCACTTCGTAACCCGCAGCCATAAATGAGGGTGATAAGTGCTGTATCACGCGCTGCCATCCATGGCGTAGCTGAAAGTTCGCCCACAGCTTCTAAGGTTTCTAGGGCTTGCTGTTGGTCGAGTGCTTTGGGTAAGGACTTGGTTAATCTTGGTGTGCGCACCTGAAAGATGGCGGCATTCTCGATACCATGATGTTTATCTAAATAGCGAAAGAAATTACGAATAGATGCTAGTGCTCGTGCGGTGGATGCCGCAGAGAGTTGCTCGCGCTTTCTCGCGGCCAGCCAACTGCGCATGGTTCTTACATCTATGCGAGTGAGAATTGATTTATCTAGCATTCCGCCTTCATAATCAGCCAGAAAATTAAAAAAAGCAAAAAGGTCAGTCTGATATGCTTTCACTGTATGGTCAGCACTGCGTTTCACATCCGCAAGGTGGGTGTGCCAATGATTGATGAGCTTCAGTAATGACTTTTCTAACAGATGTGCGACCATAAAAGCACTATAGCAGCTTTTATAAAGACAGAGAATAGGATAAAAATGGTGCCGTCGAGAAGAATTGAACTTCCGACCCCGTCATTACCAATGACGTGCTCTACCACTGAGCTACGACGGCAAAAGAGATGCATAAAAATATGCGAGTGACTAAGATTATTTCTTAAAATCGGCGCGAATTTGCCATAATTCACTCTATTTCGCAAGCATTTCTTTTGGGGTGAATGGTTTTTAGCTTAAAATAGGGAATTGACCCAGCGCTATATTCTGCTTAAACTAAGCGCCATGAATGAGAAAAAACCAGAAAATCAACAGGCTAATGCGACATCTTCAAATGAAAAAGTGAAGAAAAGCAAACCGTCAGCGACAAAAGATGAACGCTTAAAGCAAGCGCTTCGTCAAAATTTACGTCGTCGCAAGACAAAGTCTGACACCTCAGATACATAATCGGATAAGAGCGCATCATGGGCATTTTGCAATTTATTCTCGATTTGATCTTTGGTGGTTTCAAAAAGAAAAAAGGCAAGAAGAGCCGTCGGCAACGTCGAAAAGATAAAAAAGCCTTCTTGCGCGCAAGAAATCGTCGATTACACCGCATTTTTATGTCACGCAGTAAAGAGCTTCAAGAGCGTGAAAAGCCTCTGACGGTAGAAAAACTTATTGCGCGATCGATTCGTAAAGGTAAAAAACGTTCAAAATTAAAGTGGCAACAAAAAGTGCAACATATTAGCAATACCGCAAGATCAAGAGATTTAGAGCAGCGTAAAGCTAGCCTTCGCTCACGCGTGAGAGAGAAAAGAGAAAAAGCGAATTCGTTGTGGTTAAGTGCAGGGCACTAGAAGCTCTGCTTTTTAGGCAAAGCTCCTAGTGTTTAATAGATTTATTGAGCGCTTTTAAGCGTAATTTTACGTGTAGTTGGCTTTTCTTCCGGTCGTTTTGGAAGTTCAACCATTAAAACACCATCTTTATAGTTGGCTGAAATGTCATCCTGATTTACTTCTGCCGGCAGGCTTAGTTTTCTAACATACTCACCAGAACTACGTTCAACAAAATGATAATGAGCATTATCTTCTTTTGTTTCATGGTGCTTCTTAGCGCGAATAACTAAGGTTTCTCCCGATATAGAAATATCAACATCTTCTTCTGCAACGCCGGGCAGATCTAATGTTAAGTGATACGCATCTTCTGTTTCACTTACATCCATGCGAGGAGAAATAAGACCTGTTTGCGGAATATTATTGCTCTGAGAAGAAAATCCATTAAAGAAATTATCAAACATAAGATCAATATCTTGTTGAAGTGTTTTTAAAGGATGATATGTGTCTTCTGAAGTTGAAGATTTACGTCTTGTTGGAATTAAGTGATGCACATTCATAATAAACCTCCTATATATTAAATTATTACGTGCCAATGTGGCGGGCATCAATTTTAGGCGTTTAATATTCAGCGCGATTTCAAATCGTTTAGATCTAATTAACGCCTATAATTTTCAGATAATCTCTATTTTTAGTTTTTCAAGAGGCTTATCTAAAAATATGCGCAAGGCATGACTTGTCATGTAAACCAATTTGATTATGATATATGGCGTGAAACTTACATTGGAGTAATGATTATGGGCATAATGCCAGATAGCTGGATTCGCGAACAAGCACAACAACAAGGCATGATAGAGCCATTTGTAGAAACCCAAAAGAGAGAAGGGCTTATTTCCTATGGCGTATCTTCTTATGGATATGATGCACGCGTATCAGATGAATTCAAGATTTTTACTAATGTGGATTCGGCTACTGTTGATCCAAAAGCGTTTGATGATAATGGCTTTGTGGATCGTAAAACCCCTGTATGTATTATTCCGCCAAACAGCTTTGCTTTAGCACGTACGGTTGAATATTTTCGTATCCCGCGTGATACATTAGTGATTTGCGTTGGAAAATCGACCTATGCACGCTGCGGCATTATTGTGAATGTCACGCCACTAGAACCAGAGTGGGAAGGACATGTGACGCTAGAATTTTCAAATACCACACCGCTACCAGCCAAAATTTATGCCAATGAAGGCGCGTGCCAGTTCTTGTTTTTAAAGGGCGAGTCGCCGTGTGAAGTTTCTTATGCAGACCGTGCAGGGAAATATATGAAACAACAAGGCGTAACACTTCCAAGGATTTAAATTTATATGGACAGAATAGAAGTTGAAGGTGGTTTTCGCCTTGAGGGTGAAGTAACAATCAGTGGTGCAAAGAATGCTGTGCTACCATTAATGGTGGCGAGCCTTCTCACTGATGAGCCGTTACTGTTAAAGAACTTACCACATTTGATGGATATTACGACCATGGCGCATTTGTTGGTGCATCATGGGGTGAAGCTTGATTTGGACGGTGTTTCTGGTCCTGTATCAAAAGGTGGCAGAATGGTGTCGCTTCAGGCGGATAACATTACTTCACTTGAAGCCCCTTATGATATCGTACGTAAAATGAGAGCCTCGGTGCTTGTATTAGGCGCATTGCTTGCGCGCTTTGGCGAAGCAAAAGTGTCACTTCCTGGTGGTTGCGCGATAGGTTCGCGTCCGGTTGATTTGCACTTAAGCGCTTTAGAAAAAATGGGTGCTGAAATTAAGCTTAAAGAAGGCTATGTGCAGGCTAAAGTCAAAGGCAGACTTAAAGGTGCAGATATCAATTTTGATACTGTATCGGTGGGTGCAACTGAAAATATCGTGATGGCGGCAACACTCGCTGAAGGCACAACTATTCTAAGAAATGCGGCAAAAGAGCCAGAAGTAAGTGATCTTGTACGTTGTTTGAACGCCATGGGTGCAGATATTGAAGGCGAGGGTACCGCTACGCTTATCATTAAAGGCAAGAAGAAGCTGCATGGTACAGAGCATCGCGTGATACCTGACCGCATTGAGGCGGGAACTTACATGATTGCCGCAGCAATTACAGGCGGTGAGATAGAGTTGCATGATGTGCGCCCGCAAGATATGGAATCTACTATTACTAAATTGCAGGAAACAGGTACGGAAGTCATCGTGAAGGATACTAGCTTGATTGTGCGGGCAAAAAATGGGCTAAACGCGGTGGATATCACAACCAATCCTCACCCTAGCTTCCCAACCGATATGCAGGCGCAATTTATGGCGCTGGCAACCATTTCTTCTGGTGCGTCTATTATCAAAGAAAATATTTTTGAAAACCGCTTCATGCATGTGTCGGAGCTAAGAAGAATGGGCGCAGATATTTCGGTGGAAGGCCATACCGCAATTGTGAGAGGTGTCAAAAAGCTTAAAGGTGCTGAAG
>CAYGTX010000175.1:0-4031 GCA_964352935.1 uncultured Rickettsiales bacterium
ATGAAACATCTTAAAGGAAAAAAAATTCTAGTAATTGATGATGCCGATTCTATTCGGTCGTTTTTACGTGTCTATATGCAAGGAATGGGGGCTATAGTATCAGAGGCTAATACGGGTCAAAGAGGGATAGAAAGTTGTAAAGAAGTTGAACCTGATGTTGTTATCTTAGATTTAGGTCTTCCTGATATGGATGGGTTAAATGTATTGAATGAAATACGAAATATGAACTTCAAGAATAAGCCAGTTATTATAGTGCTTACGGTAAGAAAAGGTGAGGGTACAATGAAAGAATCTTATCAGTTAGGGGCGGATGCATTTATGAATAAGCCATTTATGGTAGAAGACTTAATTGAAGTGTTGCGAGAGAAGCTTACTGGGTAGTAGGCATTTTTCAGATAGTAATAAAAAAGGCTCTATTAAAACAGAGCCTTTTTTATGTTGTATATATTTTTCTTTACATTGGTGGTGTCGTGCGTTTGCCAGAAACCATATTTGCAATAAGTGTTACTATAAAGAGTATTAAAAACCCAAAGAATAGTAATTCAGCAAACCAAGTAAGTGTTCCTGCTAATCCGCCAAAGCCAAAGATTGCTGCAACGATAGCAAGTATAAAAAAAGTAAGTGCCCAACTTAACATAATAACCTCGATATGTATTTTGTAATTATTGTGTGAACTATTTCAATCATCACATGTTGTACCTAAGAAAGCGATGGCGTTAATGATGCTAATATATAAATACAGTGTAAATGTTAGATGCTTATTTATGGGCAATTGATTTATTCTTCATAAGAGTGAGCTCGTATTTTGATGTTCATTTCGCGTAAGCTAAGAATGAAGAAAAGTATTAGTTACTTTTATTACTCAAGAATATGTTTGCGGAGAAAATTATGTCTAAAAAACTTTTAGTAACGAGTGCGATTGTATTAGCAATAGGCACAAGTAGTTCTGCATTAGCACTACAAGCATCACCTTATGGTGCTAAATATCATAATGATAGTGATATTAAAATTACCGGAAAAATAAGCAAGAATCTTCAAGATGGTTTTGTACTTACATATGGCTCAGGAAACACAATTACTGTTGAAATGGATGATTGGGATAGCTTTGATGAATCAAGTTATTTGTCGAAGAATGAGGTGGTAACAGTGTATGGCGATATTGATGAAGATCTATATGAAATGCGCCGTATAGAAGCGGATGTCGTGTACTCTCATAATCAACATGCATATTACTTTGCAAGCGATGTTGATGAAGAAGATTACTATAATGCGGCTTATTACTATCCTAAGTCAGATGAAATGGAATCAACTGGTGAAAATAGCTGGGCAAGTGTTAAAGGTAGGGTTGCAGATATTGAAGTACGAAAGTTTATTCTAAAGACTTCAAAAGGCATGATACAAGTTGATACTGCTACACTTGGCTTTAATCCTTTAGATCAAGTGGGATACCCTCAGGTGAAAGAAGGTGATACGGTATTTGTATCTGGAATCATCGATGATGCATTCTATAGAAATAAAGAAATTAATGCTGAGAAATTAATGTTGTTTAGAAAAGGACGTTAATTTCTTATGCATTAAAAACCCTCAACTATAGTAGTTGAGGGTTTTTAATATTAATTATCTTTAGTAAGAAGCGTAACCTTTTAAGGGTGTTACGACATCTGGTTCTTGTGGTTTTTTATTTTCAAAAACTTCCATCCTGTAGCCAATGCCAGGTTCGGTCACAATGAACGTTGGTTCTTTCGCGTCAGGTTCAATTTTTTCTCTCAACTGACTGATATAAACACGTAAATATTGCATATCTTCAGTATGAGCTTGTCCCCAGATTTCGTGTAATAGTTGTTTGTGCGTTATCATTTTGCCGCGATTTACCATGAAATAGCGTAATAAATCATATTCTTTGGGTGTTAATGAGGTAATCTCATTATCAATTTTAACTTCATGCCTAACCAAATCAATGCTGATATAACCATTTGTTAATTCTGCTTCACCAGCCTCTTGTGTCGCTGCTTTTCTAAGGCACGCCTGAATACGCGCTAAAAGAATGTTTGGATTGAAAGGTTTTGTAATATAATCATCCGCACCGCGATTTAATGATTCAATCACTTCGCTATCATTATTTCTAACTGAGCAAATAATAATAGGTGTTTGAGACCACTCTCTTATTTCAGACAGAACATCTTTGCCGTCAGCATCTGGTAAGCCAAGGTCTAAAATAATCAAATCGGGTTTTATTGAAGCGGCAAGTCTTACTGCTTCAGAACCTTTTTCGCTTTCTTCTACTTTATAGCCTTCACTTTGAAGCGTGATGCGGAGTAATTTTCTAATTTGTGGTTCATCATCGACGACTAATACAAGGTTCTTTTTTACACTCATTGAGGCATTCCTTAATTTCTATTCAATAATAATGAAATACTAGTGTGGGCAATATAAAGAATCCATAAGCATTTGCATTTATATGCAAGAAGCCACCCTTTAATTAAGTGTGGAATGAGTTATGCACTTAACAAAGAGGGTGGCTTTTATAATAAATTGTAGCTTATCAAACTGCTCGTCTAGGGCGGCTAGCAATAATATAAATTGCATGAATTAGGCCGGGTAAATATCCAAGAAGTGTCAAAATAATATTTAACCAAAAATGAAATCCTATACCTACTTGAAGAAATACACCAAGTGGAGGTAGTAATATTGAAAAAATAATCCTGATTATATCCATAATTAAGCCTTTATTGAGTTACTTCAAATCAAGCTTCATTAATCGCTAATGAAGCCTAGGCTTTATAGTAAAGAGATTAATTATTATTAGCAATAACAATGCTGTTTGGTATGGTTTACTGTTAACTTAAAAGATTATTTTATAATAACTTAGTAATAAGTCGATGGTATGTTACATTGATAAAAATAGTAATAAAAATCAGTAATTAATGTTGTATGAAAAAGTTACCTATTACGAAAAATCATAATGGCGATGAGAGACGAGTTGGATTTGAAATTGAATATGCCAACCTATCAATTGAAGATACATCGCTTATTATTAAAAATTTATTTGGTGGTGAAATTAATCAGATTCATTCAGCTGTCTGCCATGTTGAAGGCACAGAATATGGTGACTTTAAAATAGAACTTGATGCAATTCCTTTACAAAAAATTGCTAAAAATAATGTTAAACTATCTAAAAAATTAAAAGACAAAAAAGATATTATGGATGACGTTAGTTTGCAACTAGGTCAGACAGTGAATGAGGTGAGTTCAAAAATAGTGCCACTTGAAATCGTATCTCCTCCAATCGCAATTTCTAAATTAGAAATATTGAATCATCTTTGTGATAAGCTAAGCGAAGCAGGTGCAAAGGGAACGGGTAGAACTTTTTATTATGCATTTGGTGTGCATATTAATCCTGAGGTTGTTACTATTGATGTCAATTATTTACGAAAAATATTACAGAGTTTTTTATTGCTTTCTCCGTGGCTGAAGAAACTACATGCTATAGATATTACACGTAAATTAACCAGCTTCATTGATCCATTTCCTAAAGAATATCTTGAACTCATTTTAGATAATAATTACCAACCAAATATTGAGCAGTTTATCAAAGATTATCACACGCACAACCCCACTCGGAATCGCTCATTAGATATGCTTCCAGTTTTTGCACATATAAACGAAGAGTATGTTAGAAAGCTTTTTGGTAGTGAAGAAAAAATTAACAAGCGCCCAACATTTCATTATCGGTTACCTAATTGTGAATTGCATAAAGACTCTTGGTCACCTTCTAAAGAGTGGAAGCGATGGATGTATGTTGAAGAATTAGCTGGTGACGAGAAAAAACTTTCTGACTTAATTGAAAAGTGGCGTCTATTTAATAATAAATGGTTTGCAACAAAATCATCTTGGATAAAAGAAATAGAATCGGTAATGAAAAAAGATGAGTAGCAAAAAAAAGCCCCTTATTGGAGTAACAACATCTTCCAGTAAGGGGTGGACAATGTGGTGGTTTACAAAGTTAGCAATCCGTATCGCTGGTGGTAGAG
>CAYGTX010000176.1:0-4022 GCA_964352935.1 uncultured Rickettsiales bacterium
AAAGCTCGGTGCTTGCATATTCTTCATCATGAATTTTCTGCACTTCTTCACGCCATAGCTCTGTTGCTATCAGCACATTTGCTTTATCTACTGAACATACGCGCCCATCACGTTTTTTCGCCAGCTCAAATGCTACGCGAGCAATACGCTGAATTTCAGGCGTAGTGTAAACTTCTGTGTTATAGCCTTTGCGCGAACCATCTGCTAAGACTTCAATCCCTTTTGGCTCTCCAAAATAGATACCACCTGTAAGCTCACGCACAATCATAATGTCTAAGCCAGCTACTACTTCACGCTTTAAGGTAGAAGCATCCGCTAATTCTTCAAACACAATGGCAGGACGTAGGTTAGCAAAAAGCTGTAACGCTTTACGAATGCCTAACAAGCCTTTTTCAGGACGCACAGAAATATCTAAAGGCTCCCATTTAGGACCACCCACAGCACCTAATAAAATAGCATCCGCCGCTTTTGCTTTATCAATAGTTTCTTGTGGTAGAGGATCGCCTGTTTCATCATAAGCTGCACCACCAATAAGCGCATTCTCAAATTCGAAACCTGCATTGAATTTTTGATTAAACCACTCAACAATACGAACGGCTTCATTGGTAACTTCAGGACCAATTCCATCGCCGGCCAACACTAGAATTTTTTTGGTGCTCATCTATATTTCCTTTAATTTTTTAATGCTCCTTAGAAATTTTCTAAATTTCTAAATAAGCCTAAACCCTTTGGGCAATAATGACTCAAAGTTTGCTAACTTTGACATTCTTGCTTTTACGCTATTTGAATTTCAAAACCAAACAGTTTTAAATCGCTGGAAGGCATAAAATATAACTTAATATAACCAGCTACGCTTTGCTTGATCTTTCTTTTCGAACATATCAATCGCCGCTGATTTTTCAAGCGTCAAACCAATATCATCTAACCCTTCAAGCAAACATTTTTTGCGGAAAGCATCCACCTCAAAATCACGCACTGTGCCATCGCCAGCAGTGATGGTTTGGTTTGGCAAATCAATCGTAAATTCTGCCGTTTCTTCATTGCCTGCTAGCTTCATTAAATGATCGACTTCCACTTGTGGCAAACGAATTGGTAAGATGCCATTTTTAAAACAGTTATTAAAGAAAATATCTGCATAAGAAGGCGCAATCACACAACGTATACCAAAATCAGCCAACGACCAAGGCGCATGCTCACGTGATGAACCACAGCCAAAGTTATCACCTGCCACTAGCACTTTTGCGTGACGGTAAGGTTGACGGTTTAAAATAAATGCAGGTATTTCTTTTCCAGCATCATCATAGCGCATTTCATCAAACAAATTTTTACCCAAGCCAGTGCGCTTGATGGTTTTCAAAAACTGCTTAGGGATAATCATATCTGTATCCACGTTCACTATTGCAAGTGGTGCAGCTATGCCTTTTAATGTATCAAACTTTTCCATTTTTTCTCTCTATTAGTAACTAAATTTTACTTCTTTAATTTACTGTGGACGCCCAACAATTACTCTAGTCTTCGCTATTAAATCATGTCCTGTTGTTTTCTCAGCCGTGAAAGCAACTCTTCCATACCAGAATGCAAAAATCAAAAAAGCAACAATTGCTAGAAATGGTAAAGGAATGACAAAATACATAATAATCAATGCTATTACTGGTAAGGAAGATCTATAAAATGCTCTACCAAAACTTAAACGTGTCATATTATTTTTAATAACATAAATGTTCATAATACGCTTACCAGGTGTTGCTTGCCACGAAGATGCTAAAAATGCAGACATAATTGAGGTAGTCAATAACATGTAAAAGATGCTCAAATAATATGCTGGCACCTCAATACCAACGAGTTTAACCATAGCTGATGGATCTGCAGCTTCTGGAATAAAGATCGCCTCTAACACATAAAGTGGTAAAAGCATAATAGAAAAAGCAATTATATCTAAGGTATAAGCAGCCGTACGACGCCAGAAACTTGCAAATTCTACCATTATTAAATTCCTTTTTTATCTAGCATAACAAATTATGTTATTTTATTTGCTTAATTTTCTTACATCCGTGATGTGACCTGTCACCGCAGCCGCAACTGCCATTGCAGGACTCATTAAGTGTGTGCGTCCACCACGACCTTGACGGCCTTCAAAGTTACGATTTGATGTAGAAGCACAACGCTCACCTGGCTCTAGACGATCTGTATTCATAGCAAGGCACATAGAGCAGCCCGCTTCACGCCACTCAAAACCTGCAGCAAGAAAGATCTTATCCAATCCTTCTTTTTCTGCCTGTTCTTTTACAAGACCAGAACCCGGAACAATCATCGCCAATTTTACATTATCAGCTACTTTACGGCCTTCAGCTACTTTGGCAGCTTCACGGAAATCTTCAATACGACCATTGGTGCATGAACCGATAAATACTTTATCAATTTTAATATCGGTTAAAGCCATGCCTGCTTTAATACCCATATACTCAAGCGCACGCTCTTTTGCTGAACGCTGATTTGCATCCGTCAAATCTGCTGGATTAGGCACATTGGCAGATATCGGAAGCACATCTTCTGGGCTTGTTCCCCATGTGACTTGCGGCTCGATATCAGCTGCATTAATCACTAACTCACGATCATATGTCGCACCCTTATCTGTTTTTAACGTTGACCAATAAGCCACCGCTTTATCCCACGCCTCACCTTTTGGAGACATTGGGCGACCTTTTAAATATTCAAATGTTACTTCGTCAGGAGCTATTAAACCTGCACGCGCACCTGCTTCAATGGTCATATTACACACAGTCATACGACCTTCCATCGATAATGATGTTATCGCATCACCTGCATATTCAATCACGTAACCTGTACCGCCTGCAGTGCCAGTTTTACCAATCACAGCTAGCACGATATCTTTTGCAGTTACACCTACTGGCAATTCACCATCTACACGAACCAAGAAATTTTTAGAACGTTGTTGTGCCAATGTTTGGGTAGCAAGCACATGCTCTACTTCTGACGTACCAATACCAAATGCTAATGCACCAAACGCACCATGTGTAGATGTGTGGCTATCACCACAAACAATGGTTGCACCTGGTTGTGTAAAGCCTTGCTCTGGCCCAACAATATGCACCACACCTTGGCGTTTATCATCCATTTTGAAATAGGTAACATCAAACTCGGCACAGTTATCTTCTAGCGTTTGCACTTGAATGCGCGATGTTTCATCTTTAATACCTTCAGAGCGATCTGGCGTGGTTGGCACGTTATGATCTGCCACTGCAAGGGTTGCTTCTGGACGGCGCACCTTGCGGCCTGTCATACGTAAGCCTTCAAATGCCTGTGGGCTGGTAACCTCATGCACAAGCTGACGATCAATATAGATAAGCGAAGAACCATGTGGATCGTCTTGCACTAAGTGATCATTCCAGATTTTATCGTATAATGTTTGAGCTTTTGTTGTCATGATTTTGTCCCATTAATTAATAAAAAAGGCAGGCTCTTATAATAATAAGGCCTGCCTAGATTTTCTTGAACGCATATGAATATGCTGATAAGCGGCTTATGCCTTATCTTGAGATTTTTTTTCTGCTAGCTTCGCGGCTTTCTTTTTATCAGCAGCTTTTTTAGCAGCACTGAAATCAAGCTTTTCACGAATACGCGCTGCTTTACCTTTAAGCTCGCGCATGTAGTATAGTTTTGCACGACGTACAACACCACGACGAACAAGTTCAATCGAAGCAATGCGTGGAGAATAAAGTGGGAAAATACGTTCCACACCTTCACCGTGACTAATTTTACGAACGGTAAATGCCGACCCTACTGAACGGTTAGTACGCGCAATGCACAACCCTTCAAATGCCTGAACACGCTCTGTAGCGCCTTCTACGATACGCACATTCACACGAACGGTATCACCCGGACGGAAATCAGGAATATCTTTACCTTCAGTTAAACGAGCAATTTGCTGTTCTTCAAACTTTTGTACAAGGTTAGCCATTGTTTTTACTCACCATTTCTTTTTATATAACGCTGCCATAAAT
>CAYGTX010000177.1:0-4002 GCA_964352935.1 uncultured Rickettsiales bacterium
CAAACTGCCCCTTCTTATCTTGTAACACTGAAAGCAACGCTAAAGTGTAACGATTATGGCTATTAAATGTGACATTGATGTTGGGATTAGAAAATCTAATACTCTCATCCTTTGAAAAGTCTAAGTCTTTGGATTCACATTCATACGCAGATGCAAAGAACAAGTCTTTAAGCTTATTTTGATCAATCGTTCTAGATAGGTTCACACTTTTATGACATAGCAATGTTGAACGAAAACGACGGTTATTTATAAAATCTAAATATTGTTCCTGTTCAACAATATTATTCACCTTACTTAATGTATCTTGAACTTTTTGGGTATGGTTACCTAAAAACATGGTATGGATATCAGAATCACCTAAATATTGAAGGTTGTTTTTTGTTGCATTTTCTATGAATTCTTCAAAATAACAAGGCGCATTTACATCCTCCAAATGATCATGATAAATGTAGTTATCGTCTGCATTCTTAAGAGTATTTACTTCTGATTTTAGTGCAGCAGCTAATGGCGATTGTTGATTTGTATTCTCTGCAACAAAATTTAACATCCTGCGCGCTTCAATAACTTTATCACCAGGGTTGCTAAACTTGCGTGTGTGAAAAAGCATCATATCGCGCACAGTGCGTGTAAAGTTCCAACCAGGAAGGGTATTGTAACTTATATAAACAACCCCATTTTCTGAAAGGTTTTCATTACAAATTTCAAATAATTTTCTTTGAACGTCTTCACCAACCCATGAATAAATACCATGAGCGATGATATAATCAAACTCACCAAAGTCTTTAGTTACGTCAGTAATTGATATTTTCTTAAGTTCAATATTCTTTAGAGCTAAATCTTGGATGACTTTCTGACCGTTCTTCACTTGGTTCTCAGCTAGGTCAATACCAACGAACGTAGCATTGGGAAACGCTTCAGCCATAGGTATTAAGTTTCCACCACTCGCACAGCCTAACTCAAGCACTTTTGCCTTTTCAAAGTTTGGTGCCTTTAAACCAAATAAATGTGCAATTAAAGCCATCGCATCTGGACGTGTTTTGTAATAAGCATAACTAGGATATTGCACGTCTTCATAATTGCTTTGAATAGAGACACCCGCAGCGGTATTATTATCTAAACTCTTTTCAACATTGGCAGATTGTTTTTTTGACATGATTAACTCTTATTATTCTCTATTAAATACAAAAATGACTCTTTAGCGTGCTATTAGCAAATTTTATATGCGCTTTAGCTTTCAATTAGCTCAGCAACTGTTAGTCCATCATTTTTAACACAGTGCTATTGGCTTGACAATATTATTAGTTAGCATTTCTCTGGATCATTTACCTACGCCAGAACCACCCATATCACCTAAAACAAAAGGGCTTCCTCATTGAGGAAGCCCTTCGTCTATATTGCATTTTTAAGTATTAGAACTTAAAGCGTGCTTCAACTGTTCCAGTGTGACCTAGGAAATCTTGTCTAACTTCAGCATCGTAGTTAGCACCAACTGTGTAGTCGCCACGGTCATAAGTAACACCTGCACCGAGTGTAGCACCAAGTTTCTCAACTTCAGCACCTTCTACGGTGAATGCTGCACCAGCACCACTGAATTGAGATGTAGATTGAGCTTCATCACCAATCACATCATACAACACAGCTGCACGAAGTTCAGGAATGATTTGAGCGCCATCACGTTGCTTCACAACTGTGTGGTAACGTGTACCAACAGTAGCGATCAATGCATCTACATCATCAGGATCAACAGTTAGGTTTAGCGCACCAGCACCAGTTTCTGTGTAAGAATCATAGCTGGTGTGAATGTAAGACAAGCTTGCATTCGGTGTAATGAAGTGATTTGGAGAAAACTCATTTGGCATACCACCCGCTACGCGAGCCATGTATTGATCACCAGAGTAATCGCCACTTGCTACTAAACCAAGACCACCAAAGTTGATGTCACGTGTGCTTTCAGCATCGTTGTAAGCATAACCTAACACACCTTCTACATAGTATTTAGGTGTTGTGTAGTCACCATATACTGTCAACTGATAGCTATCGATGTCGGTTTCAGAGTTACCAACATCATCACCATCAACATTGGTTCTAGCATAACTACCAGATACACCCATTGTGATGTTGTCATCTTGGTATAAATCTAAACCAGCAGCAAGACCAACTGTTGTAGCATCATAACCAGCGATGTTGTCTTTCTCATCTTGATCAGCAAGGTTGAAGAAAGGCTTAACCCAAGCTGTTTCAGCAAAAGCGCCTTGACCAGCAGAGAAGCCTGTTTGACCAGCAGAAGCATAAGCTGCACCTGTACGAAGTGATGCTAGGCGAGTAGCCGCAACATTAAGTACTTGTGTACCTGTGCTTGCTGCAACTTGAGTGCTAGCACCCAATGTTGAAGAAGAGTTTTGCGATTGAACAGCAGCTTTCTTCGCTTCAGTACCACCAGCGTTTAATGCAGTTGTGAATGCATTTGAAATGGTCGCATCACCAGACGTAGCGGCAATCGCATTTTTGAATGAAGTTACTGTACGTTGATTAACTCCAAGTGTTGCCGCAGCAGAAGCTGTTGATTTTTCAGCCCTTACTAACTGAATGACTGAAGTATCACCATTCTTACTTTGAACACTGTCTGTATATAAAGCATTACTAGAAGTAACAAAATCATTCGCTTGTGCGCTAATGTCCGTCGCATCGGTATCATTTGCAAGGTCGAAAGTTCCAGCGCCAACACTTGCACCCACTGTAATGGTTACACTATTATCACCACCTGCAGTGGTTAAAGTAGCTGCATTGATCACTGCTTCTGTGGTTGATGTTGAAAGTATACCAAGAGTACCACCATCGGCTAAGTCTACAGTACCTGAAAATGTGTTACCAGTTGCACCAAATGTAACTGTGCCATCAGAATCAAGAGATGCAGCATCTACTTTTCCACTAAACTTGGTATTCGTATTAGCATTTGACGTAATTGCACCAACAGATTTATTGTCACCATCGCTACCAATAGTATTTAAGAAGTGAACAATACCACCAGTATTTGAAACTGTAATTGCACCATCACCATCGGTTGCAGCAGTAATTGCACCTGTAATGGTTTGAGCACCTGTACCAGAGAACACAAGTGAAGACTGACCAGTTACATCATCTAAGCTGATTGCAGCATTAACATTTTTCTTAAAGGTTGCTGTAGCATCGGCTGTATTATCACCACCACCAACTAAGTTGAGGTTTGTTGCAGAGACGTTACCGTTGAAAGTTGCAAGCGCAGTTTCATTAGCAGCGTTACCAGCTGTTAATGTAATGGTTGTTGCAGCAGCAGAGCCATTAAACACTGCAGCGGCAGCATCAGCAGCACCAGCAACTGTACCTACTTCAATCGCTAGAAGCTTGTTGGTAGCACCAACATTTCCAGCGAATGTCACTGCTTGAGCAACACCACCATCACCATCGATGACAATCAACTTACCTTCACCAGAAGCAGCACCATCAATGGTACCAGAAACAGCTTGCGCATTGTTTAATGTGTTAAAGGTTAACTCAGCTTGACCAGTTGCATCATTCAATGACACAGCAGTTGATGAGAAGTCAGTGCCTCGGAATTCCAATGTAGCTTTAGCTGCAGTATCACTACTACCCGTTAATGTTACATTAGTAAATGTACCATTACCAGTAAGTAGCGCACTTGAGTTTTCAGTTGCATGATTACCAGCAGTAACATTCAAGTTAGTTGCAGCAGAGGTTGAAGCAAAGCTCACTTCACCACCCTGTGTAGCGTTACCAACACTGATTGTTTTCAATGATTTGGTTGCACCCACAGCGCCAGAGAAACTGGCAAGATCACTTTCAGTATTATCATCATCAAATACATTTAATGTACCTTCGCCTGCTGAAGCACCATCAAATGTACCTGCAATTGTTTGCGCGCCATTTGTTGTGTTGATAGATCGTGTAGCCGAACCTGAAGTACCAGGGTGCAATGTGGTGGCAGTGGTTGAGTAGGGCTGTTGG
>CAYGTX010000178.1:0-3991 GCA_964352935.1 uncultured Rickettsiales bacterium
CCCCACCCCATTCAAGAAACTGACCCCCACCCAAACGCAGCTCTTAAGACCACCACCCGTGATGGCCCAAAGCACCTTGCAGAGCAAGCCATTGCAGCCGGAGTGAAGCGTTTTATTTTCATAAGCACGGCACATGTGCATGGCCATGTATCTGGCAATGCACCATTCAAAGAAGATTCTCCAGCAGCAACACATTCAGATTATGCAGAGTCAAAATGGCAAGCTGAAGAAGAGTTACGTAAATTATTTAGCAAAAAATCCGTATCTACCGAGCTTGTTATTATTCGCCCACCATTAGTATATGGCCCTGATGTAAAGGCTAATTTTGAGCGCTTATTATGGCTAGTGAATAAACAAATTCCTCTTCCATTAAAGAGAATAGATAATCGTCGCAGCCTAATTTATGTAGAAAATCTAGCTGATTTTATTCTGGCTTGTACTGAGAAGAAAAAAATTGGTAATCAAACCTTCCTAATCTCAGATGGTGAGGATATTTCAACGCCTGAGCTTTTAAAAAAGTTAGCAGATTTTATGGATAAACGCTCATTACAATTCCCACTAAAGCCCGAATGGATATTTAAAGCCGCCAAGAAACTTAAGATAGAAAGGCAAGTTGATAGTTTATGTGCTAATTTACAAGTAAACATCTCACATGCTCAAAGCACATTAAAGTGGAAAGCTCCTATTTCTCAAGATGAAGGGCTAAATCAAACTGTTAGTTGGTTTAAAGCTTCACTCCAGCATTCCGCTGATTAAATTTGATATAGTTTGAAATAAATTTTAGTTGAATAATTGCTAAGATAAAAGCTGCCCATAACCAATTCTGCCACATGCCAAAGCCGGTTTGTTGAATAACTATAAACTGTACAAAAAGGGAGAAATAAACACTGCGCTCAAGTGAAACAGAATCCTCCATTCTTGCAATCTTAACCCCAGTATAAACAATTAGAGTTATATATATCAACAAGCCTAATGCACCTAGCTCAAGCCATATTTGCAATGTTCCATTATGTGGATGTAAAGGCAAAATATAAGGGCGCGTTGACTCCGTCCATACACAATCACTCATAGATTCTGTAATTATTTGAGCCCCCCAACAGTCGGGTATCTTATCTTCTTTAGTTACCTCAATTGCACGGGATGAATCAAATCCCCAACCTAGTAACGGCTTCTCAATAGCTTTCTTTGCCGCAAAATCCCATATAAATAAACGATGTTTTACAGAGCCTCCCGTATGTATTAGCTCATTATTTGCCAGCGCAACAGGGTTCATATTCACGGCTAAGAAAGGTGTTATAATTACACCCACAGCCATCAGAAGTGTAATTACATAAATGGCCAATCTTTTCATTATGATACAGGTTAAAAGAACTACTAAAGCAACACACAATCCAACTGTAGCCGTTAAGCTATCCAGCAACAAAACCGTAGCAATTGCTGTTACAACAGTTGTAGCTAAAATAAAAAATTTCGCTTGATAAAAAAAGACAATAATAAGCGACCAAACACTAAATGAGAGATAAACCACACCACGATTTAAATCACTTAAATTGTAAACGTACCCAGCTTTGTATGACCTAACAATTTTACTTAGAAAACCATGTGAATTATAATCAATCAGCATCACAAATGATGCGGCAATAACACCAAAAGCAATCATGTAGATAAACTTGCTTGATTTTATTACATCAGACTTCATAAAAATAAAAACTACTAGCCCTATCAATAGTAATAAAAAGAGCTTGCTAGCATCTTTAAAAGTATTGGCTATATCAATACTCCAAAAAGCACTTAAAAACATAAATCCTATCGGCAGAAGTAGTAACTTAAACTCAATTGATACAAATGCTCGATGAAATAAATCTACAGCAGCAACCTTTTCTAACGAATAAGTTTTTATAACTGCTATTAAGAAAATTAAAATAAGTAAAGGGACAAGCACCTGACCTGAGAAAACTGCAACTATGGATGATAAACATAAAATAAGACTTATAAACGTCACGAGAAACTATTCTTTATATAAATTTGATATACATGGTTTATAGTACTATATTACAAAAAATTAAAGTTGAAGTTTTAGGAGTTGTAACTCTTAAGGTTACTTCCTGCTATATGAGTATTTTTAATGAAAAAACCAATTGTAAGTGCCATTATCACTACCTACAACAGAGCCGATACTGTTGAAAGAGCAATCCAAAGTGTGTTAGATCAAAGCGAACAAAACTTTGAAATCGTTATCGTTGATGATGCCTCCACTGATAATACAGTTGAGGCAATAAAACAAAAATTCCCAGACAAGCGTATAAAGATTATTTGCAATAAGAAAAACATGGGTATTGGTGGGGCCAAAAATGTTGGTGTAGAAAATGCTGCTGGAAAATACATTGCCTTTCTCGACTCTGATGACGCATGGTTACCCAATAAACTAGAAGCACAACTTAAGCACATGCAAGACGACCCGCATAAATTTCCATTAAGTTTTACAGGCTTTTATGTCTATCGCGAGAACCTAGATCGCATTGTAATACGCCAACCGAAGAAACAGCGCACTTGGCTTGAATCACTGCTTTATGGTGAGACATTTAGTTTAGGATCAACACTCATCGCTACAAAAGAGTGTTTTGAAACTGTCGGGCCGTTTAATGTGAATTTAAGACGTATGCAGGATAGAGATTGGAGTATTCGCTATTTTGATCATTATCACTCTTTCTCATTCCTGCCAGAGCCACTAGCAAATATTCATAATTCTGGTTGGCCTGAAGCAGATACGGTTGAATCATCCATAAAAGCTCTTTTTAAAGCAAATGAAGAGCGGTTGAGTCGTCGTGGCAAATACTATTCCACTTTAGTTGATGTTAGTCTAAGATTTGAAGCGGCGGTTGCACAATATAGAAGTGGAAGCAAGCTAAAGGCAATAAAAGAAATTGCACGCATTTTATATACAAGGCCTAGCTTCTTATCTTATATGAGCTACCGACTTATAAGAAAGGTTAAACAGAAAGACGCTGCATAGCTAGTGAGCGAGCTATCTCTAAGTCTTGAAAATCATCAATATCAACAGAGCTTACCTTATCCATTACAATATAACCCGTATCACCTGAATATAGGCCGCTATTTAACTTTAGAAAGCTTGCTTTTATTACTAAAACAGCCGGTCCATTACGTGCATACAACTTATTTTTAGTCTTAATATGCCTATCTAAAACAACATTTTTTTCTAATGCAATAACTCGATTGCTATCATCTATAGCCATTAATGATGATGGAAGCATATTATGAGGAACTTCTTCAACACTGACAACTACATCATACTGCTCATCAGCATAGACTTTAGTTGCTTGATTAATGTGGGTAGGCAATCTAAGTGGCGATGTTGGCTGAAGATAAACAATAACATCAGCTAGCCAACCTTCATTATCTTTAAAATAGTCCACCGCATGCTTAATCACCCCTAAAGCACCGTCTTTATCACCAGAAAACTCAGCAGGGCGTAAGAAAGGAACATCAGCACCATACGTTTTTGCTACTGTTTCTATTTCTTTAGAATCAGTACTCACCACGACTTTTCCCTTATTCTTTGCTTTTAGTGCCGCTTCAATAGTCCATGCAATAAGTGGTTTGCCACAAAAGTCCACAATATTTTTCTTAGGAATACCTTTAGAACCACCTCTTGCTGGAATTAAGTAAAGTATATTCATCTCATCGCCTCTACTAAAATATGGTCTTTTATTCTTTGTGCAGCATTTCCATCTAAAGGCTCTAAGTGTGATTCTCTCAACAACTTTCGTACAGTAGCGTATTTAGTTTTATCTTTTAAATACAATATGACTGTTTGGTTGAGCTCATTCTGAGATGTTACCTTAGTCACTCCTTCAGTTTTCATGACTTCAGCATAATGCTCCATATCATACCTCCTAGAGGGGCGGTCATAGTAAGGTAGGTTTTCATCTTCGAATGCAACTGCAATTGCTGGAGTATCTAACGCAACAGC
>CAYGTX010000179.1:0-3970 GCA_964352935.1 uncultured Rickettsiales bacterium
ATTTAATGAAAAGGCGAGGTTATCCACAGAAATCTTTATTAATTTAACGTGTTTGCCCTTGCGTGGCGCTCTTTTGTCGTATATTCAAATTATATAGAACGTTTTAAAACGAAAGGAACAGGTAGTAGGAATGATGGATAAAACCAGATTTGAAGAGCACATGGATTTAGTACCAATGGTGGTGGAGCAAACTGCCCGTGGCGAACGCTCTTATGATATTTTTTCACGCCTTTTAAAGGAGCGTATCATTTTTGTTGCAGGTCCAGTACATGATGGAATGGCAACTTTAATTACAGCTCAGCTACTTTTCTTAGAAGCTGAAAACCCAGAAAAAGATATCTACATGTATATCAATTCACCAGGTGGTGTTGTTACTGCGGGTTTGTCGATTTACGATACCATGCAGTATATTCGCCCAGATGTGAACACACTTTGCATGGGGCAAGCTTGCTCTATGGGATCGTTGTTGTTAACCGCAGGTGAGAAGGGTAAGCGCTTTGTGCTTCCTAATGCACGTGTGATGATTCACCAGCCTTCAGGTGGTTTTAGCGGTCAGGCAACAGACATTGAAATTCATGCTAGAGAGATTTTAGAATTAAAAGCTCGCTTGAATAAAATGTATGTACACCACACTGGTCAGAAGCTTGCAGTGGTCGAAAAAAGCATGGAGCGTGATAACTTTATGTCTGCAGAAGAGGCTTTGAATTTTGGTCTAGTAGATAAAATTATTACTGAGCGCCCTAGTGCATTCAATAGTGATGATAAAAAGAAAAAATAAATGGTACGCCAATTTTTAAACCATAAGCAATTATGTTAAGCTAATAAAATTAGGCAACGCCTTAAGAGGGAACATATCTATGACAGATACTGAAGATAAAGATTCTAAGAACACGTTATATTGTTCATTTTGTGGAAAAAGTCAGCACGAAGTTAGAAAGCTAATTGCTGGACCTACCGTGTTTATTTGTGATGAGTGTGTGGAGCTTTGCTTAGACATTATTCGTGAAGAAAACAAAACATCTTTGGTCAAAGATGGTGATGGTATTCCAACTCCTCAAGAAATCTATTCTGTATTGAATGATTATGTAATTGGTCAGTTTGAAGCGAAGCGCGTGCTATCAGTAGCTGTGCACAATCACTATAAGCGCCTTGCTCATATCGAGTCTGGCTCTGGTGATGTTGAGTTAGCTAAATCGAACATCTTACTTGTTGGCCCTACTGGTTGTGGTAAAACTTTATTAGCGCAAACATTGGCTCGCATCTTAGATGTACCATTCACAATGGCGGATGCTACCACATTGACCGAAGCCGGTTATGTTGGTGAGGATGTTGAAAACATCATTTTACGTCTTCTACAAGCAGCAGACTATAACGTTGAACGCGCTCAGCGCGGTATTGTTTACATTGATGAGGTGGATAAGATTTCTCGTAAATCGGATAATCCTTCCATCACACGTGACGTATCGGGTGAGGGCGTGCAGCAGGCGCTTCTAAAAATTATGGAAGGAACAGTTGCTTCTGTTCCGCCTCAAGGTGGTCGTAAGCATCCTCAGCAAGAATTTTTGCAAGTGGATACAAGCAACATCTTGTTTATCTGTAGTGGTGCGTTTGTTGGTCTAGAGAAAGTTATCTCAGTGCGTGGACGCGGTACGTCTATCGGATTTGGTGCAGACGTTCGTGGTGAAGAAAAGCGACGTGTGGGTGAGTTATTCCAAATGGTTGAGCCTGAAGATCTTGTGAAATTTGGTTTAATTCCAGAGTTCGTGGGTCGTCTTCCTATCACAGCCACATTGACTGATCTTGATGAAAAAGCATTGGTGGAAATTCTTACTGCTCCTAAAAATGCGTTAGTGAAGCAATATCAAAAACTTTTTGATATGGAAGATACCAAGCTTACCTTTACTGATGATGCGCTTGTTGCCATAGCTGAAAAGGCCATAGAGCGTAAAACTGGTGCAAGGGGGCTTCGCTCTATTCTTGAAGGCTTGCTAATGGATACAATGTTTGACGTACCAGGTGAGAAAGATTTGGTAGAAGTAATCGTTGATAAAGAAGTCATCTATGACGGTAAAAAACCAACCATGGTTTATGCTACCGAGAAAGAGAAGAAAGAAAAAGCAAAGAGCGCTTCTAAAGCTTCTTCAAAAAAGAAAGCAAGTGGTGATAAATCATCATAAATAAAGTGATTCCCCCACTTGTAATGAGTTGGGGGAATGCTTATCTCTATATAGTAAGTTCTTAAGCTTGAAATGTATTTAAACCAATTAGAGATAGTTCTATGAATGAGCAATTTACAGATGTATATGCTGTACTCCCGTTAAGAGACATCGTTGTTTTTCCTAACATGATTGCTCCGCTGTTTGTAGGACGTGATAAATCGATTACAGCACTTGAAGAGGTGGTTAAGCAAAATTGCCCAATCCTGCTAGTTACACAAAAAGATGCAAGCTTAGATGATCCTGAAGTAAAAGATTTGCATGAAATTGGCGTGCTTGCCAATGTATTGCAACTTCTAAAACTTCCTGACGGTACTGTTAAAGTACTTGTTGAGGGGCAGCATCGTGCAAAAATCAAAGACTATTTAGAAACAGATAAAATCTTCCGTGCACATATTCAGCCACTGTTCGATGAAGAAGAGTTGGGTAGTGAGGTTGAGGCGCTTTCGCGCTCAGTCGTCACTCAGTTTGAACGTTATGTGAAATTAAACAAGAAGGTTTCACCTGAAGTGGTGACTTCTCTTGCACAAATAGATGAAGCAAGCAAGTTAGTAGATACAATTGCTTCACACTTAACACTTAAAGTAAGTGATAGGCAAAAAGTATTAGAAGAAGTGAGTATTTCCAAGCGTTTGGAGCTTGTTTATAGCTTTATGGAGACCGAAATTGAGGTGCTAAATGCTGAGCAGCAAATTCGTTCTCGTGTTAAGAAGCAAATGGAAAAAACGCAGAAAGAATATTATCTAAACGAGCAACTTAAAGCGATTCACAAAGAGTTAGGTGAAGATGAAAATAATGAACTCGATGAATTACAGCAAAAAATAGAGACGATTAAGCTGACCAAAGAAGCGAGTGATAAAGCCAAGCATGAGCTGAAAAAACTTCGCAATATGTCACCGATGTCAGCAGAAGCGGGTGTGATTCGTAATTATTTAGACTGGTTGGTATCACTGCCTTGGAGCAAACGCTCAAAAGTAAAGCGTGATTTGCCGTTTGCACAAACCGTTCTTGATGAAGATCATTATGGTCTTGAAAAAGTGAAAGAGCGTATTTTGGAATATCTGGCTGTTCAGCAACGTACACGTAAGATGAAAGGACCAATTCTTTGCTTAGTTGGCCCTCCTGGTGTAGGTAAAACATCCTTAGCTCGCTCGATTGCCAATGCCACAGGCAGAAAATTTGCCAAAGTTGCACTTGGTGGTGTTCGTGATGAATCCGAAATTCGTGGGCATCGTCGAACTTATATTGGCTCAATGCCTGGTCGTATTATTCAAAGCATGAAGAAAGTTGGCACGTCTAATCCTCTTTTCTTGTTGGATGAAATTGACAAGATGGGCACTGATTATCGAGGCGATCCCGCATCTGCACTACTGGAGGTGTTAGATCCTGAGCAAAACCAGCATTTCAATGATCATTATATGGAAGTGGATTATGATCTTTCAGACGTGATGTTTGTTGCAACGTCAAACTCGATGAATATTCCAGCGCCATTACTAGATCGTATGGAAGTAATTCGTCTTTCTGGATACACAGAAGAAGAAAAGATAGAAATTGCTAAGCGTCATTTAATTCGCAAACAAACATCAGGTCATGGTCTTAAGAAAGGCGAATGGTCAGTTGAAGATAATGCAATACGTGATTTGATTCGTTACTACACGCGTGAAGCGGGAGTCCGAAATTTGCAGCGTGAAATAGCAAGCCTTACACGTAAGGCAGTGAAAAAGATTTTGATGGAGAAAGATATAAAGTCCGTC
>CAYGTX010000180.1:0-3947 GCA_964352935.1 uncultured Rickettsiales bacterium
CGCGTGTCTATCTTCAATGAAGGCCTTGTTAACATTAGCAAAAACTACCTTAAAAAAGGCGCTAAAGTTTATATTGAAGGTCAACTTCAAACGCGTAAATGGCAAGACCAGTCGGGTCAAGACCGCTATACCACCGAAATCGTGCTACAGGGCTATAATGGCTCACTTACCATGCTAGATGGTCGTAGTGGCGGCGACAGTGGCAGCTACAGCCAAGGCAGTGACAGTTATGACTCTGCGCCGTCATTTGGTCAAACCCCTTCTGGCTCCAACAGCAAGCAAAACTCGTTTGCACCAGCAGCGGATGAGCTTGAAGACGACATTCCGTTTTAAGCACACATAAATAATAAGCGCTAGAAGGGTTGTGCATCTGCACCCATCTAGCAGATAAACCTGATATTAGAAACCTTACATCAAAAGCCTCGCTCATTATGTCTGATAGTTTAGATCGTATCGAACCACAAAATCCACAAATCACCATCGAAAAAGAAATGCGTAACTCCTATTTGGATTACGCGATGAGTGTTATTGTTAGTCGCGCCATTCCTGATGCATGTGATGGTTTAAAGCCTGTACACCGCCGTATTTTATTCGCGATGAGCGAATCTGGCTGCGACTGGAACAAGCCTTACCGTAAATCTGCGCGTATTGTCGGTGAAGTGATGGGTAAATACCACCCGCATGGTGACTCAGCGATTTACCAATCGATGGTGCGTATGGCACAAGATTTCTCGCTGCGTGTGCCGTTGATTGATGGTCAAGGTAACTTTGGTTCGATGGATGGTGATGCTGCTGCTGCGATGCGTTACACTGAATCTCGCCTCGATAAAGTTGCCCACTCGCTTCTTGACGATTTAGACAAAGACACTGTCGATTTCCAGCCAAATTATGATGGTTCGGAAAGAGAGCCTATCCAACTTCCTGCCAAGTTTCCTAACCTATTGGTGAATGGTTCTGGTGGTATTGCGGTAGGTATGGCAACCAACATCCCTACCCATAATTTGGGAGAGATTATTGATGCATGCCTTGCGTATATCGACAATAAAGAACTAACAGACGAAGAAATTCTTGAAATCGTTCCGGGGCCAGACTTTCCTACGGGCGGAATCATTCTGGGTCGTAAAGGCTCACGTGAAGCGGTTACCACAGGTCGTGGTTCTGTAGTGATGCGTGCCAAAACTGAATTTGAACAAATTGGTAATCGCCAAGCCATCATCATCACCGAGATGCCATATCAGGTGAACAAAGCCCTCGTGCTTGAAAAAATTGGTGAACTGGTGCGTGAGAAGAAAATCGAAGGCATCGCTGAAATGCGTGATGAATCCGATAAGTCTGGTGTACGTGTGGTGATTGAAACCAAACGTGACGCGATGGCAGAAGTTATCCTCAACCAGCTTTTTAACTACACACAACTACAAACCAGCTTTGGTGTAAACTTATTGGCGCTTGATCGTGGTCGCCCTCGCTTGATGAATGTGCGCGATGTCATTGCTGCTTTCTGTAAGTTCCGTGAAGATGTGGTGACACGTCGTACGCGTTACCTACTCAATAAAGCGCGTGACAGAGCGCATCTCTTAATTGGTTTATCGGTTGCCGTGGCGAATATTGACGAAGTGATTAAGGTCATTCGCGGTGCGGCTGATCCGCAAACCGCGAAAGAGCAGCTACTTGCTCGCGCTTGGCCAGCCGCTGACATCCAGCCGTTGATTGATTTAGTCGCTGATCGTAATAACGAAATTATCGATGGCAAATGCTACTTCACCGAAGAGCAAGCCAGAGCTATCCTTGAAATGCGCCTATCACGCCTGACAGGCTTAGAGCGCGATAAAATTCATGGTGAGTTAAATACACTTGCGACTGAAATTAAAGGTTATCTTGAAGTGCTTGGCTCTCAAGAAAAGCTCCTTGAAATCATCCGCACCGAACTCAGAGAAGTGAAAGAAGAGTTCGCTACTCCGCGTAAGACTGAATTTGTAGAAAGTGAGTTTGAACGCGATATTGAAGATCTTATTCCGCGTGAAGATATGGTTGTAACCGTTACCGTGGGTGGCTACATCAAACGCGTACCACTTTCAACCTATCGCGCACAAAAACGCGGTGGTAAAGGCAGAAGTGGTCTTGCCATGCATGATGAAGATGCAACCATCAAAGTGTTTGTTACCAGCACACACACACCGATGCTATTCTTCTCTACCAGCGGTAAAGTCTATCGCACCAAAGTGTATAAATTACCACAAGGTACGCCTCAATCTAAAGGCAGAGCGCTAGTAAACATCTTCCCACTAGAAAAAGAAGAAACCATCAATGTAGTGCTTCCACTTCCTACCGATGAAGCAGAGCAAGAAAAGCTCAACATCATGTTTGCAACGCAAGCGGGTAATGTGCGTCGTAACTCGATTGATGATTTCTCATATGTACCATCAAACGGTAAAATCGCGATTAGACTTGATGAAGGCGACTCACTCGTGAGTGCGCGTATTTGTGCCGCAGATCAACATATTTTACTTTCAGCGCGTTCGGGTAAATCTATTCGCTTCCCTGCTGATTCTGTACGTCAGTTCAAAAGCCGTACCTCAACAGGTGTGCGCGGTATGAAGTTGGCAGAAGGTGATAAAATCACTTCGATGACTGTCGTAAATGCATCTGAGCAAGATGTTGAAACACGCGATATCTACTTGAAGATTCCAGCCCCAATTCGTGCGCAGCTTAGCTCTCTTATCGAAGAGACCAAAGAAGAAGCGCTTAGCGATGAAGAGTTGAATGCAATCCAAGCTGACATTGAAAAAGTCATGAGCCAAATTGAAAGCGAGCTTCCGCGTGAAGTGGTGCTTGAATGGGCAGAGCATGAGCAATTTGTTTTAGCTGTGACTGAAAATGGCTATGGTAAACGTACCTCGGCTTACGAATATCGCATCACCAATCGTGGTGGTAGCGGTGTGGTGAACATCATCACCTCTGAACGTAATGGTAAGGTAGTTTCAAGCTACTGTGTAGAAGAAAGCCACGAGATTATGCTCATCACTACCAGCGGCAAGCTGATTCGCTGTTCAATGAAGGATATTCGCATTGCAGGTCGTAACACCCAAGGTGTGACTATCTTCCGTCTTGATAAAGGTGAAAAAGTGATTTCCGTGGCACTGGTTGAAGAATCTAACCGCCGTGATGAAGAGTTAGAGCTAGTAGAGGGCGAGGAAGCAACTGAAGGTGAGAATGCAACCAACGAAGCACCATCAACAGAAGCAACCACTTCAAGCGAAGCGCCAGCTGCTGATGACACAGCGACTGAAGAATAATCACTCTTTATGTAAACCAATACTAAAAAAGCCACGGAAGTTCCGTGGCTTTTTTGCTTCTATAATCAATAACAATCATCATCTTTGTAAATTATAGACAGCTCCCAATTCTTTTTCTCATCCTATTGGCCTACCTAGCACTTTGTCGCTTTCCTAGCTTTTTCTCATATCGCTTACTTAGCTTTCTTTCACAACATACCTTGTCGGATATTCTTAAAATAGGAAGGTCGTACTACCTGCACTTAAACCAAATCGCACTACCTGCACTATCGACGCTGATTCATAAAATACTGCCATCATCCCATGGCATCATCCTATCAACCTTGCATCACTCCTTCCCCCTTGCAAATCCTAATGGACGGTATTAACCATTACACCATATATTTATTAACAAAAGGTTAACAAACTATCTTTTTGTTTTAATTAGAGAAAAATTACATGCTTGAGTGCAGGCATAGTTATGCTATATAGAAACATAACGCTTTAACATAAAAGGTACGCATGCCCTCATCTATTGCTCTTTACCCTGGTACGTTTGACCCCATCACATTGGGACATAAAGATATTATTCGCCGTGCGGTAAATTTAACCGATAAACTTATTATCGCAGTAGCAAAAGATAGTAGCAAAACACCTTTATTCACGCTGGATGAA
>CAYGTX010000181.1:0-3940 GCA_964352935.1 uncultured Rickettsiales bacterium
CCAACAAGCAATGCGTAATCAACTTTCTTAAATGCTACATTTGCATCGTCAGTGGTCACTACTTTGTTAAGTAGTGGAAACGCGCAATCGTTGAGTTCCATCACCACGCCTTCAAGTGCAGGAAGCGCAGGAGTGATTTCGAGTAACTGAAGATTAACGCGATGGTCTTTTCCTAACATATCACCACTTGCGATGCGGAATAGTAATGCATAACCAATTTGACCTGCAGCGCCTGTAACGGCAACATTGACGGGTTGTTTCATAATCTCACTTCCTTTTTGTGTGTTTCTCATTTTACTTTAATAGGGCGTTATGCCGCAGCTCATGTAGTTTTACTACACATCGCTTTGCATTCCTACTTTTAAAGAAAAAGCAGCAACACAATATTCATGTAATTGGTGTTTCCACCTGCCACTATGCATAATCCATTCCGCTGATGATGAAAAGAGGAAATCGCCCAAATTCTGCATGTTGCGACAAAAAACTTGGCATAGGTGGCTTGAGGTGGTAATTAATGCCTGAAAATTATGCATCTATTTCGTTGAGATTATCATGACCAAACCTAATTTTTTAGAGATTGTTGAACAGCGCGGCTATTATAATGATAGCACGGATAAAGAGGGCTTAAATAAGCTGTTTGCTGATAGCAAACCAACTGTGACTTATATCGGGTTCGATTGCACCGCGCCTTCGCTGCATGTGGGCTCGCTGGTGCAAATTATGCTTATTCGTCGTTTGCAACAAACAGGCAATAAGCCGATTGTGCTTTTGGGGGGTGCTACTACTAAGGTGGGTGATCCATCGGGTAAGGATGCTACGCGTCCAGTATTGAGCGAACAAGATATTGAAGCCAATATGGCAGGCATTAAGAAGGTGTTTGAACAGTTTGATATTAAGTTTGGTGATGGTGAAACCGATGCACTGTTAGTGAATAATGATGATTGGTTTAAGAAGCTTGGTTATATTGAATTTTTGCGCGATGTGGGGCGTCATTTCTCAGTGAATAAAATGCTGGCGATGGAAAGTGTGAAGCAGCGTATTGACCGCGAGCAACATATGAGTTTTATCGAGTTTAACTATATGGTGCTGCAAGCCTATGACTTTGTGAAGCTCTACCAAGATTATGGTTGCCGTGTGCAAATTGGTGGCTCTGACCAATGGGGCAATATTGTGAATGGGACTGAACTACAGAAAAGCATGAGCCTTAAAGAGACTAAGCACGAAATTCCCAAAGAGAAGCAAGAAGAGACGCTACAACAAATCGCAGAGTTTCAAGTAAAAGGTTCAGGAGTAATGGGCTATGTGCGTGAAAAGTTTTCAAAGGAGCTTGAGGGGAAATTTTTATCGGGAGTTAGTACATCTCCTGATGATATAACATATAAAGCATATGACATACTATACGGCCTCACCACCCCACTCATCACCACTGCAAGTGGTGCGAAGATGGGAAAGACCGCTGATGGTGCGGTGTGGCTAACGGCTGACCGCTATAAGCCTTATGATTACTGGCAGTTCTGGCGCAATGCGGAAGATGCTGATGTGTGGCGTTTTATGCGTTTATTTACCGATATTGATAATGCGCAAATCACTGCATGGGAAGCTGCGTGGAATAGCGGCAGCGAATCTGGTGCATTTATCAATGAAAAGAAAGTGATGCTTGCCACCGCTGCCACCACGCTTTGCCACGGTGAAGCAGCCGCAAAAGATGCCGAAGCCACTGCCAAAAAAGTGTTTGAGCAAGGCGGTGTGGGCGATTCTCTGCCTGTGGTGGAAATTGCTAAAGCTGAATTGGAAGCGGGTATTCCTGCTTTTAAAATTTTACAACTGGCGGGATTGAGTGAATCTGGCGGGGAGGCGCGTCGTTTGGTTAAAGGCGGTGGTGCAAAGGTGAATGATGTCAAAATCAATAATGCTGAAGATAGCATCGGCATCGCCCATTTGAATGATGAAGGGGTGATTAAGCTCTCATCTGGCAAGAAGAAGCATGCGCTTGTGAAGGTGGCTTAGCTTCAATCACTAATTAAAATATAATGGTCTGCAAATACTTTTTTTCTGCGCTTCCGGCTTTCATGTATTTCTATATACATTGGAACTTCCGGTTCTCGAAAATAAGTATTTTCGCCACATTCTCTAGTAATTTGTGAATGAACCTTAAGGAAAATAAATGGAAAGTGTTTTTCAAGCTGCCATCCCCGTTTTTGGGTTGATTTGGATTGGCTATTTCTTCAAGCGCATCCATATGCCCGGTGATGCATTTTGGCCACTTGCGGAACGTATTACCTATTATGTGTTCCTTCCTTCTTTGTTCTTTATCAGTATCTTAAAGGCTGATTTTAATGCAATAGATAATGTTGGCGGTATCTTGGCCGCTACCACGGTTGGGCTGTTGTTGACCTCATCCGTTGCGTTTATCTTGCAATATGGTTGGCTGAAGCTAGACGGCAAACGTTTTGCCTCATTCTATCAAGGCACTATCCGTTTTAATAACTATATTGGTATCCCAATTATTCTTTCGCTTTTTGGCAGTGAGGGCATGGTGATTTATGCAATTATTATCGCGCTCTCTATCCCCGTTACCAATGCGCTAACTGTAGCGGTGATGACGCATTATGCCGCAGAATCTGAATTTAACGTGATGAAAGTGGTGAAGTCGATTGTCACCAATCCGCTGATTATTGGCTCGGTTGGTGGTGTGGTGGTGAATCTGCTGAATGTGCCGTTATTCTATGGTGAGCAGATGATTGTTTTCTTCGCAAGTGCGGCCTCTGCGCTAGGGCTTTTAACCGTTGGCGCGGGGATTGATATTGATGCGATTACATCCTCTAAACGCAACATTACCGTGGCGTGTGTGATGAAACTAGCGGTGAATCCATTTCTCATCTTTGTAAGCTGTATGTTATTTGGCGTGGAGGGCATGGCGCGTGATGTGGCGATTATTTATGCTGCACTTCCTGTGGCGGCTTCGTCTTACATTTTAGCGCGACAATTTAATGCGCATGCGCCATTGATGGCTTCTATTATCATCAGCACCACATTGGTTGCGATGGGAAGTTTGATTGGATTTATGAGCTTGCTCGCACTCGATTAATGAGAGTTTAAAAATGACTTCCGCAAAACAGTATGATGTGGTGATTATAGGCGCAGGCGCTGCTGGCTTGATGTGTGCGATAGAAGCAGGCAAGCGTGGGCGTTCAGTTTTACTGATAGACCATGCCAAGAAACCAGCGGAGAAAATCCGCATTTCCGGTGGTGGGCGGTGTAACTTTACCAATTTACATGCGAGTCCTGCTAATTATATTTCGCAAAATCCTAAATTCTGCATTTCAGCGTTGAAACGTTATACGCAACAGGATTTTGTCGCGCTGGTGAAAAAGCATCGCATTGCCTATCACGAAAAAACATTAGGGCAGTTATTTTGTGATGGCTCATCGCAAGAAATCATCACGATGTTGCTAGATGAATGTGAAGCAGTAGCTGTAGAGCTTGCGTTGCAAACCTCTGTAAGCCAGATAGATAAGAACGAAGCGGGCTTCCAACTTCAAACCACATTGGGCGTTGTGGCGTGTGAATCACTGGTGATTGCATCGGGCGGTAAGTCTATCCCTAAAATGGGAGCGACTGGTTTTGGCTATGATGTGGCCAACCAATTTGGCTTAAATATTGTGCCTACCGATGCAGCATTGGTGCCATTTATGTTTGAAGGCGAAATGCTGGAATTTGCTAAAAGCCTAGCAGGTACAGCGCTAGATGTGACTGCAAAATGCAACAAAACGCAGTTTGACGAGGCAATGCTTTATACGCATCGTGGTTTGAGTGGCCCTGCGATATTGCAGATTTCTTCTTATTGGAAGAGTGGTGGCGAGTTGGAAATTAATCTTTCACCCAAGCAAAATATATTTGAATTTTTGTGTGATGAACGCAAGAGTAATCCCAAGCAAAA
>CAYGTX010000182.1:0-3865 GCA_964352935.1 uncultured Rickettsiales bacterium
CCTGCTGAAGCGCCTGAGAGCCTGTAAACACTCTCCCATCTGCTAGCTTAAGCACTTGACTCTTATCCATTTTACGTGATTCTGCAACCATACGAACAAACATCTGATAGCCACTTTCGATGCTCGCATCGACAGCCTTTCTTGCACGTGGAGTTAATTTTTCAAACGGCGATGGTGCTGCTTTTAACTCACCCGATTTAAATGTGAGTAAGTTCACACCTAATTTTTCAGCTAAATCGGTAAATTCTGCGGTTTGAAGCACCACCCCGATAGAACCCGTTAACGTTCCTTCATGCGCGATAATATGATGTGCAGGCAACGCAGCCATATAACCACCTGACGCTGCAACACTTCCCATCACCACCACTACTGGCTTTTTGTCAGCCAATGATTTGATTGAATAATAAAGAGTTTCACCACCCACGATTGTGCCACCGGGAGAATCCACATGCATGATAACGGCTTGCAGCTTGTCATTCTCTGCAATTTCTTTAATTTTAGCATCGCGATCGCGATCTTGTGTGATGATATCTGTCACCTCGATGCGCGCTATGGCATCACCACCCAGAGTGAGTGAGGCATTTTGATTGTTATTAGGTGCGACAAAAATAATAAGTGCAATCGCAAGAATAGCAATTGCTGCTAACCGCCAACGACTCACTTGTGATTTCAACTGCATTCTTTCAAGCAAACTATCTGCTGACAATGCCATGATCTTTTCTTCCCATCTTCATAAAAAAAGCTGCACCCAGAAACATTAACAAAAGTTAATCTTTCTATGATGCAGCTTTTTTGGCTTAATTACCAGTTATTTTTTGTTCTTACCAGACTTCTCATCCGAAGTACTGTTAAGCGCAGCGCCTAAAATATCACCCAGGCTTGCACCACTATCGGTAGAACCATACTCAGCGATAGCACGCTTTTGCTCTTCTACTTCTAGGGCTTTGATTGAAAGGTTCACTTTCATGCTGTTCTTATCAACAGAGAAAACCTTCGCATCAACGCGATCACCTACAGCGAAACGATCAGGACGCTGTTCAACACGCTCACGTGCTAAATCGTTACGTTTAATGAAGATACCTTTAAACTCTTCAAATTCTACTTCGATACCATCTTCGCGTACAGCAGATACGATACATGTAACCACCGCACCTTTTTGCAAGCCTTTAAGAGACTCTTGCTTAGGTGCATCATCAAGCTGTTTAATACCAAGGCTAATGCGCTCTTTGCTAACATCAATTCCTAGTACTTTCACTTCAATCTTATCACCAGAGTTGAACTTCTTAAGTTCTTCTTCAGGGCTTTCAGACCAGCTAACATCAGAGATATGAACTAAACCATCAACACCACCTTCAAGACCAACAAATAGACCGAAATCAACTTGATTACGAACTTCACCTTCAACAATTGTGCCTTCAGGGTGTTTCGCAGCAAATTCGCTCCAAGGGTTATCTTCACATTGCTTAATACCTAAGCTAATACGGTGCTTTTCAATATCCATATCAAGCACTTGAATTTTCACTTCTTGACCAACAGCAAGTAAACGGCTTGGATGCGCATTGCCTTTCGCCCAGCTAATTTCTGAAACGTGAACAAGGCCTTCAATACCTTGCTCAAGCTCAACAAAGGCACCATAATCGGTAATATTGGTAACAGTACCAGTGTGCTTGCTTCCTGCAGGATATTTAGAAGCAACACCCTGCCAAGGATTTTCTTCCAACTGTTTGATACCTAAGCTAATACGCTTGGTTTCTTCGTTGAATTTAATCACTTTCACGTTCAATTTTTGACCAAGTGTCAATACTTCAGAAGGGTGAGAAATACGGCTCCAAGAAATATCAGTCACGTGTAATAGACCATCCACACTTCCTAGATCAATAAAGGCACCATAATCGGTGATATTTTTAACAATACCTTCTAATGTTTGACCTTCAGAAATACCAGCAAGCATTTCGTCACGCGCTTCTTGACGAGACTCTTCAAGAATCGAACGACGTGACACCACAATATTACCTTGTTTGTAATCCATCTTAAGGATTTGGAAAGGCTGCTTCACATTCAGAAGTGGGTTAATGTCTTTAATCGGACGGATATCCACCTGTGAACCAGGTAAGAACGCCACAACGCCACCAATATCCACAGTGAAACCACCTTTAACACGACCAAAGATAACACCATCAATGGTATCGCCTTCTTTGTAATTATCTTCAAGATTTTTCCATGCACGTTGACGCACTGCTTTTTCATAGCTCAGCTGCGCCATGCCATTTTGGCCTTCTAAACGCTCAATATAGACATCAATTAAATCACCTTCTTTCACAGTGATAGCATCATCTGATGTTGTAAATTCCTTCATAGGAACTTTACCTTCAGACTTCAAACCAACGTCGATGGTTACATAGTCGTTCTCAATCGAGATCACACGACCTTCAACAACACTGCCCTCGGTACGTTCTTCTTTAATCGATTCTTCAAATAAATCTGCAAAACTTTCACCCGTTGAAAATTCTTCTTTTTTTAATGCGTTAGCGTTAGACATAATAAATTGTTCTCAAAAATTAAATAAACTGTAATCACCCATAAAAATACAGATGGTTACTAACAGTTATAAGTTTGCAACGGTTATACAAGCCCATCTTGCACCACCTGCACTATAAAACTAAGGGGAAGTTAAGAGCGAATGCTCTTGCTTTAAGATACCTGCTCCACCAGCACAAATGACAGTGCATGTTGGAACACTTCTTCAGCATTCATACGTGTCGTATCGAGCCTAATAGCACCATCTGCAACCCGAAGTGGAGCTGCTGAACGACCACTATCTCGCTCATCCCTGCGTTTTAAGTCACCTAAAACGTTGTCGTATATAACGCAATCGTCACGCTTTTGCAACTCTTTATAGCGGCGCTCGGCTCGTGTGGTGATATCAGCGGTGATAAAAAACTTTATATGCGCATCTGGGCAGATGACGGTGCCGATGTCTCTGCCATCTAAAACCGCCCCTTCAGGCTGGCTTGCAAAACGCTGCTGATATTCAAAAAGTGCGGCTCTCACCGCAGGCATGGCTGAAATAACCGAAGCGGCATGTCCCACTCCTTCATCGTAAAGATGCTCGCTTTCCAACTCTTCGGGCCTCAGTGACGAAGCATACCGCGTGGCGGCTTTTTCATCGTGTAAATCTATACCATCACGCTGCATATCATAGCCCACAGCGCGATAAAGCTTACCGGTATCAAGATAGGGCACCTCAAAATGTACTGCCAATTTTCGCGCCAACGTGCCCTTGCCTGAAGCCGCAGGACCATCAACTGCTATTACCAAATGCGAAGGGGTATCACTCACCATGAATTGCCGCTCCTAAATGATTCATCAAAGTTGCAAAGCCCGGGAAACTGGTTTCCATTACCCTGCCATCATCTATGGATACAGCATTTTCTGCTGCCATGCCAAGTACTAAAAAGCTCATTGCAATTCGGTGATCCAGATGAGTGACTACATACCCACCCCCTTTAACGGCTCCGCCTTTAACTTCCAGCCAATCCTCACCAGATGAAGTATTTACACCATTGGCTTTCAAGCCAGCTTCTACTACGGCCAACCGATCACTTTCCTTAACGCGGAGTTCTTCCACCCCCTCCATACGCGTCACGCCTTCCGCCACGCTGGCTGCCATAGCTAGAATTGGATATTCATCAATCATAGAGGCAGCGCGTTTAGCTGGCACCACAACACCTTTTAGTTTGCTATAGCGCACGCGGATATCTGCCACATCTTCGCCACCCGCCACACGCTGGTTTTCGTAAGCGATATCAGCGCCCATTTCCTTAAGCGTGGTGAAAAGGCCAATGCGCGTTTCATTCATGCAGAC
>CAYGTX010000183.1:0-3836 GCA_964352935.1 uncultured Rickettsiales bacterium
GTAAAACACTATAAATTTTGTATTTTAGAAACGCCATATCAATTAGTCACTTCTTTATAGAAGAATTCTCCAGCGAGGGCAAGTGAAGAAGCTTGCTTTTAAAATAGCAAAATATAGTAAAAAACCTGCTACAGCAAACGCATATAGCAGGTTTTTAGGTGTATTTAGGGTGGATAGCGACCTAGAAAGGAATGTCATCTTCCAGATCATCGCCAGCAGAAGCAAAGGCTTCTTGCTTGCCACCTGAAGTTTGACCAAACGCAGGCGCTGAGTCGTAGCTATCGTTATTTTGGCTATAGCTGCCTGAATCTCCAGCGCCGCTTCGACCATCCAACATGGTGAGTGAGCCGTTATAGCCTTGCAACACCACTTCGGTGGTGTAGCGCTCTTGGCCAGATTGATCTTGCCATTTGCGTGTTTGAAGTTGCCCTTCAATGTAAACTTTCGCACCTTTTTTCAAGTAGTTTTTGGCAATAGTTACCAAGCCTTCGTTGAAGATGGCCACACGGTGCCATTCGGTTTTTTCTTTGCGTTCGCCGCTTTGGCGATCTTTCCAGCTCTCAGAGGTGGCGATGGTTAGGTTGGCAATTTCTTTGCCAGCCTGTGTAGAGCGAATTTCAGGGTCTTTGCCCAAATTTCCAACTAGAATAACTTTATTGACTGAACCCGCCATAGTGCTACCTCAAAATATATTTCATCATCACATGTTTCATTCCCAAAAATGGGTAAGCAACCATAATGCCAAGCGTGAATGATTGCAAGTGAGGAGTTGTTGTTTGTGATGCTGTTCTAACAAAAAATCAATCTGCAATAAAGTTGTAATATTTTGCTGTTAAATTTGAACGAGTGAATATTAAAAAATGTTTTTTAGAGGGGGGATAATTATGCCAAAATCATGGATGGATGGGCTAACAAAAGATCAAATCGCTCAAGAAATTGCAATGCGTACTTTAGAAAGAGATGGTAAGATAGGACGAGGTACTGCAAGGGCGCTAGCTGAGATTGAAGCAGGCATTCCGCAAGCCGTAAAAGATGCTGTGGAGGAATTTGAAGAGTGCCAGCGTGGTGGAAAGGATATTGATTCAAGAATTATTGAGACTTTAAATTTCCATGCTAAGGTGATGGAAATAAAAGCGCTACTGGAAACGTGCCTAGAAGAAATGCAAGGTGATCTAAGAGCAGTCCGTGCTGATCCATACACCGCAGCTCAAGAACTTTTGAAGTGTGGAGATGTTGACGCGAAACTTAAAGAAATGTTTCGTTTAGAGGTTCAAGATTATAGAGAGGCATTAGGTCAGGAGATGCTGACTGGAGAGATATTATCACCTGATGCTACCCCAACCCCATTAGCGCAGTTAAGAAGCGCAGTCATTCATTTAAAGTGATGAAGTAATGTGTGTGTAAATTGGCGCAGGTATAGTTGCAGTATATAGCAAGACAGCGATGTATTGATCTAGTGGTGTTGCGTTGGTTAGGAGAAATCACACCTTGTGTAGGTGTTGTTGCAGCATTTAAAGCTGCTGCAGCGGTTCGTGTATAACTAGTGAAAGTTTTATTTTCTACTAGATTAGTTTATAATACATTTTATTCATTAAGAATATTCAAAGCTTAATGTGAAGGAAGCTGAATCAGCCCCTTGCATCTTGCCTTCATAGCACCTATACTCCCTGACCGTCTTTTTAGAGGCGGTTTTTAATATAAAATCACACACGGGTGACTTAAGCTATGGATGACTTTATTCGCGTTATTGGCGCAAAAGAGCATAATTTAAAGAATGTAAGCGTTGATGTGCCACGCAATCAATTGGTGGTGATTACGGGGCTTTCAGGCTCTGGTAAATCGTCATTGGCGTTTGATACCATCTATGCTGAAGGGCAGCGCCGTTATGTGGAAAGCTTGTCGGCCTATGCGCGCCAGTTTTTACAGCTGCAAAATAAACCCGATGTAGAATCTATCACCGGTCTTTCCCCCGCCATTGCCATTGATCAGAAAACGGTTTCTAAAAACCCGCGTTCTACCGTTGCTACGGTGACTGAAATTTATGACTATATGCGTCTTTTATATGCACGTATTGGCGTTCCTTTTTCGCCTGCTACCGGAAAGCCGATTGAAAGCCAAACGGTATCGCAAATGTCGGATAAAGCATTGGCATTGCCTGAAGGTACGAAAATTTATCTGTTAGCGCCTATTGTGCGTGGTCGCAAGGGTGAGCATACCAAAGAACTTATTAACCTGAAAAAGCAGGGCTTCACCCGCATTCAGATTGATGGCGAAATTCACGATCTAGACACGCTTCCGCAAATTGATAAAAACAAAAAACACGATATGGAAGTGGTGGTAGATCGGCTGGTGATTTCTCCTGATCTTGGCAACCGCCTGCCTGATTCAATTGAGACTGCGCTCAAGCTTTCAGAAGGGTTGCTGTTTATCGATATCGTCGGTGTGCCTGAGGGGTGTGAAACCCACAAGAAGGGCGACCGTATTATTTGTTCGGAGAAATTTGCCTGCCCTGTTTCAGGCTTTACGATTACTGAAATTGAACCGCGCATTTTCTCGTTCAACAGCCCTTATGGCGCGTGCCCTTCGTGCGATGGTTTGGGGACGGAAGTTTATTTTGATCCGGCTATGGTGGTGCCGGATGATTCACTCACACTGATGCAAGGTGCTATTAAGCCTTGGGCCAGCACGGGCTCTAAATATATGGAGCAGACGTTGCGTGGGCTTTCGGCTAAATATGGCTTTAAGCTTGATGTAGCGTGGCAAGATTTAAGCAAAGAAGTGAAAGACTTGCTGCTTTATGGTTCAGGCGATGAGAATGTAGAAATTCGCTATGATGACGGCATGCGTGCGTTTACCTCTAAAAAACCTTATGAAGGGGTGATTCCTAGTCTGAAGCGTCGCTGGTTTGAAAGCGAAAGCACATGGGTGAGAGAAGAGCTTGGCAAATATCAGGGTCTCACCAAATGTGAGCCGTGCAGTGGGCATCGCCTTAAAAAAGAAGCGCTATGTATTAAAGTAGCAGGTAAAAACATCGGTGAAGTGGCCGAGCTGACGATTGCTGAATCGTTAGAGTGGTTTTCAACCTTGGAAGATAAGCTTAGCAATACCCATAAGCAAATTGCCGAGCGTGCGCTGAAAGAGCTGACGCGCCGTATTGAGTTTTTGAACAATGTAGGGCTTGATTACCTCACGCTAAACCGTGGTTCAGGCACGCTTTCAGGTGGTGAAAGCCAGCGCATTCGTTTGGCATCGCAAATTGGCTCTTGCCTTTCGGGCGTACTTTATTTGCTGGATGAGCCTTCTATTGGTTTGCACCAGTGCGATAACCGCAAGCTATTGCATACGCTCAAAGGTTTGAAAGATCTTGGCAACACCGTGCTAGTGGTAGAGCATGACGAAGAAACCATGATGGAAGCCGACTATTTGATTGATATTGGCCCAGGCGCTGGTGTGCATGGCGGTCATGTGATTGCCAAAGGTACGCCTGAGGAAGTAAAAAATCATCCGGATAGTATCACGGGACAGTATTTAAGCGGTAAGAAGTTTATCGCTGTGCCTGAAACTCGTCGTAAATGGAACGAAAAACGCTCTATTCGCATTACCAACGCGCGTGAAAACAACTTGCGCGGGGTGGATGTAACCTTCCCGCTGGGCATATTTACGGCCGTGACGGGTGTTTCAGGTGGTGGTAAATCAAGCTTGGTGATTCATACGCTTTATAAAGAACTAACCAAGCGCTTGAATGGCACTAAAATCCACCCAGGCGCGCATGATGCGCTTTATGGCTCGGAACACATTGATAAAAATATCGAAATTGACCAGTCGCCAATCGGACG
>CAYGTX010000184.1:0-3804 GCA_964352935.1 uncultured Rickettsiales bacterium
CCAAACCCGCCCTCAACCCCACAAACCCAAAAGACAAGCTTGGAGCGCCTCTACAGTCACTTATAAACCAATCAAAGTGCAATCTGCTAGAAAGCGAAGGCTTGCTACGCCAAACAAAAACTCACCTTCAGCTTTCAGAAAAAGGTAGAATGCTGATTAATAGTGTGATTGGTGCGCTGCTATCGTAACAAAGCTATCTATCAATATTGACATTATCGTGCTTTAGCACTAGTTTGTTCACGCTGTGAACATGCTGCTAGAGTAATAAGACATGAAAGCATTTGATGAGTCAAAGAAAGAGCGAGAAGATGCTTTGTTTCTCAAGCTAATGAATGGTGTCGCTGAAAACCCGTATATCTCGCAACGTGCACTTGCTAATGATCTTGAAATCGCGTTTGGACTGGCTAACAGTTATATAAAGCGCTGTGTAAACAAAGGTTGGCTACGTGTAAAGCAAATCCCCGCCCGTCGCTATGCTTATTACCTTACCCCAAATGGATTTCAAGAAAAAAGTCGGCTTGCGTCTAATTACCTTCAAGGTTCTTTTCAGTTTTTTCGTATCGCAAAACAACAATGCGAAGAAATTCTTCAGCAATGTTTGATGGCGGGGCAGAGCCATATTGTGCTTGTGGGTAAAAGTGAATTATCTGAGATATTAAGCCTTGTGGCTGAAAAAAATTACTTTCAGATTATGTGCTGTGATGTTTGCGAAATTACAAAACATAACAAAGCGGATGCTTTTATTATTACGGATACGGCAAAGCCACAAGAAAGTTTTGAGCAAACCCAAAAAGTGCTGGGTAATGGTAAGAGTATTTATACCCCTGTAATGTTGCATATATCGCGGGTTAATCCGGTTGATGATGGAGAGGTGTAATGCTGGTTTGGGCTGTTGTTCACACTCGTGCAAAAGAAGAGCATCGTGCAGCAACGCACTTGAGGCAACAGGGGTTTAGTGTTTATTTCCCACGCTTTAAAAAAGTAACACGGCATGCGCGTAGGGTTAGTGAAGTATTAGCACCTCTTTTTCCACGCTACTTATTTATACGGCTTGACATAGAAATAGACAGTTGGCATAGCATTCATCATACACGCGGTGTTTCATCACTGGTTATGTATGGTGAAAAACCTGCTATTGTAGAAGATTCAATCATTGAGGCTCTGCAATCCAATGAAAGTGATAAAGGTGCCGTGTCCCTTTCGAGTTTGATTGCATTTGATGAGAAGCAGACATTAAAAGTGATTGATGGCAGCTTTAAGGGATATAGCGGCAATTTTGAAAAGATGCTTGATAAAGATCGTGTATCGCTCTTATTGAATTTATTAGGAAGAACGGTTAAGGTCGCGCTCCCTTCTTATGCGGTCTCAAGCATTTAGATGCTATAAGGCTGTGTGAGTTTATTAGTTTCTCAAGTTCTGGTGTTTTCACCCGGACTGCGGCAGCATGCCTATAATCTGAAAGAAGTGTTACGTATGAATTTAAAAAATAAAAAAGTACTGGTGACCGGAGCGGATGGTTTTATTGGCTCTCACTTGGTTGAAATGTTGATAGAGCAAGGCTGTGATGTAAAGGCATTTACGCTTTATAATTCATTCGGCACTTGGGGGTGGTTAGATACACTTGAGAAAGAGACCCTATCAAACACTGAGATTTTTATGGGCGATGTGCGTGATCCAAACGGTGTGCGTAGCGCGATGAAAGGTTGTGATGTTGTGCTTCATCTGGCAGCATTAATTGCCATCCCTTATTCATATCATTCACCGGATACTTATGTGGATACAAATGTAAAAGGTACGCTAAATATTGTTCAAGCGGCAAAGGATTTAGGAGTAGAGCGCGTGGTTCATACTTCAACGAGTGAAGTCTATGGCACGGCACAATTTGTTCCTATTACTGAAGAACATCCACTACAAGGGCAGTCGCCTTACTCGGCCTCTAAAATTGGCGCCGATCAAATGGCACTTTCTTTCCATAAATCATTTGATACGCCAGTAACAGTACTTAGACCGTTTAACACCTATGGGCCACGTCAATCTACACGTGCGGTAATACCAACAATCATCACTCAACTTGCCGCTGGTAAGCGAAAAATTAAACTGGGAAGCCTATCGCCAACGCGTGACTTCTCATTCGTGAAAGATACAGCGCGTGGATTTATAGAAACCGCTTGCTGTGATGAAGCGGTAGGTGAAGTGGTTAATATCGGTAGTGGCTTTGAAATCTCGATTGGAGATACGGCAAAATTGATTGCTGAAACAATGGGTGTTGATATTGAGATTAAAACCGACGAGCAGCGCCTTCGCCCTGAAAAAAGTGAAGTAGAACGACTCTTTGCTGGGATTGAAAAAGCAGAAAAACTCTTCGATTGGAAGCCGGCTTATGGCGGAAAAGAAGGCTTTAAACGTGGCATTTCAGAATGCGTTGAATGGTTTGGACGGCCTGAAAACCTCGCTCGCTACAAACATGACATGTATATGATATAATGAAAACAGCAGATGCTATATTAAAAATACTTCAAGATGTAACGCATCAACAGCAGGAGTTTGTTCCGCTGCATGAACCTGAATTTAAAGGTAATGAGTGGACGTATGTGAAGCAGTGCATTGATACGGGCTGGGTTTCTTCGGTGGGTGCATATGTGGATAGGTTTGAGAAAGATTTTGCAAGCTACACAGGCGCAAAATATGCGATAGCAACTGTCAATGGTACATCAGCCCTGCATATCTGCCTGTTACTATCTGGAGTAAAAGCGGGCGATGAGGTGCTTTGCCCTACTCTCACCTTTGCAGCAACTGCAAATGCTATTGCCTACACTGGCGCTATGCCTCACTTTGTGGATTCTAGCGAAGAAACGCTTGGGGTATGCCCAAAGAAACTTTCGGCATATTTAGATAAAGTTGCTGAATTAAGAAGCGATGGCTATTGCTACAATAAACACACTGATAAACGTATTAGTGCGATGATGGTGGTACATATTTTTGGTCATGTGGCTGAGATGCAAGAGTTACTCACTATTGCAAAGCGTTTTAATATTGAGGTGATTGAAGATGCGGCAGAGGCACTTGGTAGTTATCGTGATGGCCAGCATGCAGGAACATTTGGAAAAATTGCGGCTTTTAGCTTTAATGGAAACAAAATTATTACCACTGGTGGTGGCGGTATGATTGTTACTAGCGATGAGTCTATCGCAAAACGTGCTAAGCACCTAACGACCACAGCGCGTGTAGTAAATGGCTATGTATTTGCTCATGATGAAGTGGGTTATAATTACCGACTGCCAAATATCAATGCTGCTCTTGGCTGCGCACAGCTTGAATCGCTTAATGATTTTTTAAAAGCAAAGCGCGAGCTTGCTAATAAATACAAAAAAGCCTTTAGCGCGCTTGAAAATGCAACTTTTATAGCTGAACCTAAAAACTGCCAGAGTAACTATTGGCTTTGTGCCTTGAAACTTGAAGATGGCTTGGAAGATATTTTGCAAGTCACTAATGAAGCAAAAATCATGACACGGCCATTGTGGGATTTGATGCATACATTGCCAATGTATCAGCAATGCCCTCGTGCTGAGCTTTCGGTGGCAGAAAAATTGCGCCAAACTATTATTAATATTCCAAGCAGCGCTAAACTTTTTACGGAAGAAGCTCATGCAAAAGCGTAAAATTTGTGTGGTTTCTGGTGGTCGAGCAGACTATGGCTTGCTAAAACCCGTCATGAGAGCGCTTCAAAAAAATGATGCTTTCACACTGCAGATTGTTGTTACCGGTAGCAATCTATCAGAAAAATTTGGAAATACAGAAAAAGAG
>CAYGTX010000185.1:0-3804 GCA_964352935.1 uncultured Rickettsiales bacterium
GAACAAGGTGTGCCAACGATGGTGCACTTTACCAGTCAGCCTGATAGCAATGCGTTTTGCTTTGATCGTGTGTTTCACTTCAAAGATCGTAAACCTTATCATTTCCTTTCGCGCATGTATCCGTTGGGAGACAATGAGATCATGGAAGTAATGCGTTTTGGTATTTGTTGGCATAGTTACTATGGTTGGGATGGGGAAAAGGTAACGCTTCGGCATAAAGGCTATTCACTTCGACTTTTTGGCTGTAATATTCGATTGCCTATTACGTTTTTGCTTGGCAGAGGCGATGCAGATGAAATCGCAATTAGTGATAATCGTTTTGAGATGTGTGTCACCCTTACGCATCCACTGCTAGGCAAGGTGTATGAATATAAAGGTTGGTTTGAGGTAGTGGAATGACAACGCGTGTACTTATCATCGGCGGCTATGGAAATTTCGGCAGTTTTATTGCAAAGATGCTGGCGCGTGAAGATAATATTCAGCTTATTCTTGCCGGAAGAAACCTTAAGAAGGCTGAAAAAGCAGCGTCTGCTCTAACAGCGAAGCATGAACCCGAAGCCGCCACGATTGATATTCATAATGGCTTAGCTGAATCACTAGTCGCAATCAAACCCAATGTGGTCATTCACACTTCCGGCCCCTATCAGAATCAAGGTTATGAAGTGGCTGAAGCCTGCATTGCGCAAGGCTGCCACTATATTGATCTGGCTGATGCGCGCGCATTTGTCGCTGGCATTACTGAGTTGGATAAGAAAGCCAAAGCAAAAGGTGTGATGGCCTGTAGCGGTGCCAGTTCGGTGCCATGCCTGACTGGCGCGATCATCGATAAATATAAAAACGACTTCAAAACTTTGGAAAAAGTGGAGTACGCCATCGCTACCGCGCAACTCACCAATCGTGGTCTTGCCACCACTTCCGCCGTACTTAGCTATGCAGGAAAGCCTTTCACCACACTGATTGATGGCAAGATGAAGCCAGTCTTTGGTTGGCTTGGTTTAACATGGCGTAAATTCTGGAAGCTGAATCTTCGTCCGCTTGGCAATTGCGACGTGCCGGATTTAGAGATTTTCCCGAAGCGTTATCCAACACTCAAAACTATCCGTTTCCGTGCTGGTTTAGAGTTGAAGGTGCTGCATCTGTTATTGGCAGGACTTTCGTGGTTGGTACGTATCAGATTGTTATCATCACTACAGCCATTGGCAAAACCATTGCTGAAGATTTCATTCTTATTCGATCCGTTTGGCAATGATAGTAGCGGATTTTATATGAAGCTTTCAGGTATTGGTAAAGATGGCCAGCCCAATCAAGTGCAGTTTGATCTCGCCGCTTGCCACAGTGATGGCCTCTACATCCCCAGCATGCCAGCCATTTTAATGGCTAAGAAATTTGCGAATAACCAGATCAAAGAAACCGGCGCAAAACCCTGCCTCGATTTCATCACATTAGATGAATATCTAGAAGCTCTAAGCGGGTTTGAGATTGAATGGAAGGTGCAGTGAGCACCATGAAGAATCAAAATGATTACGTGTACCCTTTAGCCACTCTTTCAGCGTAGTAGCGGTAAATTCAGAGCCATTATCCGACTGGATATAGTGCGGCATACCTTCGGTGATAAATAATTCACTGAGCACCTCCAACACATCATCAGCTTTTAGCCGACGTGCTACTTTGATCGCTAAACATTTACGGCTATATTCATCAATCACCGTCAGCATCCGTATCGATTTACCAAAACAGGCGAATCTGCTTATCTGGTGAAGCCAGTACTTGCCTATGGCTTGCATTATATGGGGGTATTAAAAACGCAATCTGGCTGTCTGTAAACTTGGTTTTCTTCATCAAAAATCTCCTTCAATATCAATTAAAAATATCAAAGAAACTTTCTCTTAACAAATGGTAAAATCACGGGAGAACGAAGTAAGTCCTTCTTTTGTATCATTGACGTTACTCGCACTTCTTCCCGATCTGAAATAAACGTTCTGGCTTGTTATATCTCCAGGTAAAATATTGTCCCTTAAGAGGATCTTTTGTTTTTGTTTTAGAAGAGAAACCACACTTTGAGATGTCGTATGCCTCGCGTGAAATACATTTTTCAATTCTGTAAACAATAATTCTGTATTTTTACCTTGGTTGGTGTCTTTCACATCACTTTTCTCATTAGCCCTATTTTTCTCCCTTATATTGGCCATATCTTCATGCACCATTTGTTTTTCAAACATCTCAGATAAAGTAAGTACTTCACCTAATGAAAAGTGTATGGTGCGATACACTTCACGTAATGACGCACTGTTAGTTTTACAGTGGGTCTCGAAAACTGTGTTAACATCAAAACTGTTCCTTTCCCCTACAATATAACTTTCCTCTGCTACATAAGCATCATGCGGGCTCTCCAAGAGTGCTTCTTCTTCTGCTAGTTTCGAGAGTAGTTTTTCCTCTGCTACATAAGCATCATGCGCACTCTCCAGCACCGCCAAGAGTGCTTTAGGGAAAGTCACCCCTTTTCCAAAATAGTCTAGCCTCTCTAAGTCCATATACATTGGTTTTATATTTGGATACTTTCTCTTATCAGCTTCTAGTCCTTCAGTAAACGTGATAAACCCACGATCATATAACAATCTTACATATGGATTTTGATACGCTTGTACTGTCTCTATAGACCAACCTTTTATATTTCCCCATGTTACCTCCCCTTTATTCATGAATTGAGAAAGTAACCCTTTGCCGTATGCTTCCTGCTGTTTTATATCGCCAAGAGCTGTTACTGATTGACCAGGGTCAGTTAAAAGATTAACATTTGTGTAAGAAGGAAAAAACAGCGCTTTCTTTTCAGGGTCTAAATTCCTGAAACCTTCTGTATTCCAGAATTCCGTTAGTTTTTCAACATCAGCAACTGTTGTATCCCTATCTTGAATCCATTTGATTAATTCACTTCTATATTTCTTAAGCTTGCGAGCGGTTCTTTTATCCAGCGGCTCTGCATCCGTCTTCAAATATTTATCTAAATACTGGTTATTAAGAAGCCTCAACATTGCATAAAACTTTTCCTCCCCTATACCTCCTACGCTAAAACCAAATGTATGCTTTAAGTTATCTAATTCCAGAAAAAGTTTCGTTTTATATAGTTGGGTGAGTCTAGTAATATCAGCTACTGTTCGCGTAGGATCGTTCAGCCATGTGCTTAATTTATCTCTAAAATTTTCACGCTCTATTTTTGCCTTACTTTTTTTAATGTGACTAAAACTATTAAATTTCTCTTTATTTTTCCATTCTTTACCTGATAATATTGGTTCAGGGTCTAAATATTCTACTAAATTGGTGCTGTGTAGCAGCACTATCATTGCACCTATCATATAATTATTACCGCTCTGTTGCGCCTCAGATAGATGCCTTTTTATATCAATATCAGGGTAACTTTCGAATATACTGGACAAAGATTCATAAGATATCTCGTCATTTCTAAAAGAATCAAATACCTTCTCCTTTTTGTCTACAGCCATACTTAATTTTAATGGCCCATCATCAGATATAAGACGTAATAACAGCACATTCAGCCCATTAATTACTGCCCCCCCTTCTTCTCTTCTAAGTTGCTCAGCCTTATTTAGAAAGCGTGTTAGTGCATTGATTCTAGCCGCATCGACATTATTACCAAGAAGATGACCTCGAATACCAAACGCGTCATCTGCAAACCACCTCCGCCGCTCAGCATTATTTAGAAAGAGTGTTAGTGCATTGATCCTAGCCGCATCGACAGTATTACCAAGAAGATGTTTTTGAATACCATACGTGTCATTTACAAACCAC
>CAYGTX010000186.1:0-3792 GCA_964352935.1 uncultured Rickettsiales bacterium
GCGATATATTGCTATATTCACTTTGCTCATTCTCGTCATAACCATCCATCAATAGCCTGAAAATTTGTTCAGCAACATCGGTCGTTTTTACCCCTATGCCACCACACGCATGAAATAAGAAACTGAAAGTACTAGTCAGTGCCTCCTTATTTCGTGTGGATGGATTCGCTCCAGCACCAATTAACTCTTTAATTGCATACAGATCATTACTTTCAATCAATTTTATTAATAAAGGTTCATCCCTTAGATAGTCTTGATTCACCTCATTTTTTTCTAACAAACTCAAAATGGATGCTTTTTGTTCTGTCGCTTGATGATCTTGATTTCCAAAAATTTCATTTAATTTGCCTTTAACATCCTCAAGAGTTAAATATATCTGTTTTACTTTGGTTTGTGTCTCTTTAGCTATCTTCCTTGTTTTCTGTTCCTGTGAATCAAACTTCACGCCTTGAGCTAATATGATTTTTATCGAATTTATGTAAACATCTCTAACATTCCTCTGCTCTGGCAATTCACATTCTAGCAATTTGCTCAATACCGCTTTATTCACTCCTGTAGTCATAATATTTTTGAGCGCGCGATTATATGTCTGGTCTAAAGATTTAAGAATTTTTGGCAGATGTTCAGCATAGAGCGGCGATTCTATAATTGCTTTAATACCATCCGCCAAATCGTTTACCTCATCCACAACAGTATTTTGATTATCGAACTTCTCTTTATCAACAATAGACCTTATTCTTACCAACAATTGCTCAAGTGATAGTACTCCTTCTTCAACCGCTGTCTTTATATCTCCTAATTTGGCATTTATATCTGTTGGTTTGGCATTTATATCTGTTGGTTTGGCATTTTTATTTAACAAAATTAGAATTGATACTTTTTGTTGATCGACTTGATCCACTTGATAACCAAAATTTTTCTCTATTTGTGTGATGGCATCCTGATATGTTAAGTCGCCTTCTTTCTCTTTCTTTTCATCAAACTTCACGCCTTGAGCTAATATGATTTTTATCGAATTTATGTAAACATCTCTAACATTCCCCGGCTCTGGCAATTCACATGCTAGCAATGTGCTCAATACCGCTTTATTCACTTCTGTAGTCATAATATTTTTGAGCGCAAGGTTAGGTGACTGGTCTAAAGATTTAAGAATATTTGGCAGATGTTCAGCATAGCGCGGCGATGTTATAATTGCTTTAATACCATCCGCCAAAGCGTTTACCTCTTTCACAACAGTATCTTGGTTATCGAACTTCTCTTTATCAACAATAGATCTTATTTTCTTCAACAATTGCTCAGGTGATAGCGCTTGGTTTATAACTGCTTGCTTAATATCAACTAGCTTGTACTCATACCCATACGAAGCACCAAAACGCTTTTTGTAAGCATCCGTAAACACAGTTAAAATAACCTTAATGGGTGTTTGCTTTAATCCTTTTCCTTTTGCAACTCCTATGTCCCGATATATAACACTCTCAGATTCTATAATTTTATTTATTGATGCGTTAAATGCTTCTTGATTTTCAATACTATCAAGAGTTTGTACTTTTTTACCAAATCTTTCTTCTTCATCATATAATTCTTCTTCTTCATATAAAGATTCATAAATTTCTTCATATATTTTACAGATTTTTTTTCTATAGCTTAGAGTATCAGCGTAGTATGAGGGATATAATTCCTTTAGTTTACTTCGAAGAGCAGCAACATTTTCTTGCACACTTACCTTAACCATCTTATTATGATCTTTTGGGTCTTTTTTTGAGTGTTTTAAATCGGACATAGCTATTTCCATTAATTCTTCATTTTTCATCCAACATCAGAATACTACAAAAAAATTAATAATTCGTTAACGCCACACCATTTAACCACTATTTAAAGATTGATGTGTCAACCATTTAGCGGGCAGTTATTTTATTAACACTGCTATTGTTCAAAAGCGGGATCTTAATCATTTTCTACTATTAACATGGCATCATCTCTTTTATCTTCTGCACTTTTGAATGAAATAATAGGATAAGCAACAAAGCTAAGGCATTATCTTTACCAACAAACCTACACTTCAAACACCATTGCTTGCCACCAGCAGGCTTCTTAACATCAAGATATAAGCCTCCACCCACCAAAAAGTTTTTACAGCTTCTCTTTAGGCTTCGTATTCTTATAATTTAGGTCGTTTAGTTTCATTTGAGGGCATGCCAATCAGGGTTTTTCAAATATGCCCCCAGATTTGCCCCCAATATCATTGGATGCGGATGGACTAAACCAGACAGCAACAGACTACCACAGCTTAAAAGTGGCTGTTTGTCTAGTAAAATTGGACTAAGTGGGATTGTCTTGGAAGTGGGAATGGTGGGCGATGAGAGATTCGAACTCCCGACCCTCTCGGTGTAAACGAGATGCTCTAGCCAGCTGAGCTAATCGCCCTAAATTTAGGATTTCCCTACCCGTTCTTCTAGTGAACGGGCAGGAACATCGCATACTATTATTATACTGTCAACAATTAGTTTACAGCATCTTTAAGCGCTTTACCTGGACGGAATTTAGGCTGCTTAGAAGCAGGGATTTTGATAGGCGCACCAGTACGTGGGTTACGACCTTCAGTTGCTTTTCTTTTAACAACTAAAAATGTACCAAAGTTTACTAGACGAACTTCATCACCTTTTGCTAGCGCAGATGCCACGCCATCAAGAACGGCATCTAATGCTTTTGTAGCATCAGCTTTTGTGAAGTTAGCTTGTTGTGCGATTTTAGCAACTAAATCGTTTTTGTTCACGGTATTGCTCCTTATTAGGATGTTAATGTTTAAACTGCTAACTGAGACTTTAGGTAAGCTTTGCAAACAAATCAAGAGCAATATCACTAAAAAACCGCCTTTTTTCGGGGTTTTTAGTGTTTTTTTCCCATATTCACTTACTTCAAAAAAAAGCAAGCGAAAAATCAACGTTTTTTCACTTATTTTTAGCACTAAAAAGGCCACTAAAATAATAAATAAAAAAAGGCTACTGGTGCTAAAAAACAACAGTAGCCTCATATTTCTAAGATATTAACCTTTAAAAAAGACACCTAATGATGCAATGTTGCACCATCATCAGATGACATTTTTTTGGTGGTTGTTGCAGCTGCAATTTCATCCGCTTCTGTCCACTCTACTGGCTCAGGCATTCTGGTTAATGCAACCTTAAGCACTTCATCCATGGTAGAAACAGGAATAATTTCTAGACCTTTTCTTGCATTTTCAGGTATTTCAACTAAATCTTTTTCATTTTCTTGTGGAATGATAACGGTTTTAATACCACCACGAAGCGCTGCTAATAACTTTTCTTTCAAACCACCAATGGGAAGCACCCTGCCCCGCAAGGTAATTTCACCCGTCATAGCCACTGATTTTTTAACAGGAATACCCGTTAGCACCGAAACAATGGCGGTACACATCGTCACGCCAGCAGAAGGACCATCTTTAGGAGTAGCTCCCTCAGGAACGTGAATATGGATGTCTTTGCTTTGAATCTTTGGTGGAATAATTCCCATCGTAATTGAGCGCGATCGTGCATAACTAAAGGCGGCCTGCGCCGATTCTTGCATCACATCGCCGAGCTTACCCGTTGTTTTAACAGTTCCCTTGCCTGGCAAACTCACCGCTTCAATGGTAAGTAAATCACCGCCAGCTTCTGTATAGGCAAGTCCGCTTACAATACCTGTTAGGTTTTCTTCTTCAGAAAGACCATAACTAAAGCGACGAACACCTGCATAATCATTTAAGTTCTTAGAAGTCACTTTGACGGACTTTATATC
>CAYGTX010000187.1:0-3787 GCA_964352935.1 uncultured Rickettsiales bacterium
ATACACACATTTATTTCGCACAAAAGAGTTTGAAGAACAAGATGAAGCAGATAAATTTGGTGCTCTAACCGTATCATTTAGGTTTTAAAGAGATTAACCAAACAATATTTTGCGTGCTTCTTTTGCAGTAGCTATCTCTCTTCCCGAGATACTAGCAACCCCTACAAATTGCTTTACGAGCTCCGCGTTGTTTTCAGCTAAGCTTCCATCAGCTAGATGCATATTGTTTTCAAAGCCAATTCTAACGTGGCCATTCATTAGCCCAGCACTAAGCATGCATGCAGCTTCCAACTTACCAAAAGCACATACCGACCACATGACATTGTCAGCTTTATCACCTTGCTGGCTTAGTACATGCAGATATGTTAGTAAATCTGTTGGTGATGATTTTTGGCCTGCACTATATCGCCCCAAAACAAATAGAACAAAGTTGAATGATGCAGGAATAATTCCACGCTTTTTTAAGTCAAAAAAGCGTAACGTATCTTCATCATTATAGAGAATAAACTGAGGGCAGGCGCCTTGTGACTCTAACCAAAAGAAATAAGACTTCGCTTCTGCTTCGTGAGTTGCATCAGGAACAATTTCTCTAATTGCTAAAGAAACCGCTTCTGGTGCTAGTTCTTTCATAATGGCAATTTGTTCTTTAGCAGTATAAACGCCACAGGCTTCGCTCGTTGCCTGAATAATTAAATCATCACCCACAGCATCCCTTACAGCCTTAGTTGCCGCTTTATAGCGTTCTACATCCAATATATGCCCCTGATTATCATCACGAACATGTAAATGCAAAAGAGAAGCTCCCTGTTCCATGCATCTTTTTGCCTCAGCAGCTATCTCATCAGGAGTAATGGGTATATTGGCGTGGTCAGACTTCGTTTTGCGCGCACCATTAGGTGCAATAGATATAACTATCTTGGGGGAAATGTCGTTCATAAAAAGCTATTTTAAGTAATTTTATATAGAAGATTTCTTTTTCTTTTTTGCATCATCTCCATCATCTGATGCAACATTCTTACTATAACTATCAACCCACGTTGCTTGGCGGTCAAATAACATTGGGTCGTAACTATAAACTTTTGATTCAGCACAAGCAGGGCCAGTATTATTAAACGCACTACTTCCATGTGGTTGGAAAACCAATCTACTACAATTTACAGATTCGTCTGAAGCACATGCTGCAACAAGTGGAAAAATGAATGCTAACATAAGGAGTGGTTTTAGTTTTCTTACCAAGAAGAAATGAAAATCTTTAATCATTAATAACCCTCTTTCATTTATATTTTTTGCTGCCCTCATTAACTAGCTGTAACATATATTTTTTTTTGTGCAAAGGGTTATTCACAAGCTCTGTTTGGGCTTTAACCGAGGGTAGAAAAAGGAATAAAAAAATGATAATAGAAGCCTAAATGCGATAATTTTACAACCATCAAAATGCAACTTTAGGTTAAAAATCAAGCTTATTATGAGCTTATTTGGGAGACTTTAATGTGACAAAAAAGCAACAACGAGAAAATAATTATCGATTATCGCGTTCAATTTTTTCTGTATCAATACCCACGGTAATGCTACCAATGGCTTCGTCACCTTCTTTAAGTGAAAGACTGGCTTGAGCTTGAAATGCTTGTGCAGAATCATCATATTTTACATTATCAATATAAATAGCCCCAGGCCCAACTTTAAATGTCTTAAGCCACTTAGCTTCATCCCCTTGCCAATAATCTGTTGATACAATACTGCTTCCAACTATTAAGCCGCGATTATCCACCACTATAATTTCGCGATATAGTCCATCGCTTTGAATCTGTTTACTAAGAAGAAAATCGGAAATTTCTTTGTTTTGTATATCGTTTATTAAAGGGCGATTCACATTATTGATTTGCAGTTGCCACGAACGATCTAATTTTTCAATTTCAACCATTGAAAGAGTGTCATGCGCTTCATTTTGTTCTTTGATGGCATTGATAATTATGGGGTTATATGCCCATTTTGCAATATCATTATGCACAATATTCTTCAAACGACTTTCGTAGACATTGGTTTGGGAATAGGCAGAACGAATATCCTGACTATAAAAAGCAAGAACAGCCACGAATGGGAACAGTAAACTTGCGCCTAATTGTGTGTGAAAAAATAGCATTAACTTATTGAACATACATCCCCACAGTAATTCCTCAATTACAAAGGTATATTATTTACGGGAATGTTTCAACAAATCTAAGTCAATCAACTCAGACTTTGTTTAATCTGATCAACATCAGTAAACAGCTCAGAATCTTCAGCCATTAGTTTTTCAATACGCTTTACCGCATGAATAATGGTGGTGTGATCTTTTTTACCAAAGCGTCTACCAATTTCAGACAGGCTACGAGTCGTTAACATTTTAGCTAAATACATTGCAATTTGACGCGGGCGGGCAACCGACTGCATTCTTCGCGCCGAAGTCATATCCGATAAGCGAATTTGAAAATGAGCCGCCACTGTTTTCTGAATATCATCAATTGAAAGCGCTTTGTTATTTGAGCGAAGAATATCAGAAAGAATTTCTTTAACTGTGCTGACAGTAATATCTCGTTTCATTAACGTTGAGTGCGCAATCACTTTATTAAGAGATCCCTCTAACTCCCTGATATTAGTCGTTATTTTAGATGCCATAAGCTCTAAAACATCTTTTGGTATATTTGACTGCGGCATTTGAGCTGCCTTAGATTGCAATATACCTAAGCGAAGCTCATAAGTAGTGGTGTTGATATCGGTTACAAGCCCCCAACCAAGACGAGAGCGAATACGCTCTTCCATACTTTCCAAATCAGAAGGTGAGCGATCACCAGAAATGATGAGCTGCTTTCCTTGGTCGATAAGCGCGTTAAAAGTGTGAAAAAATTCTTCCTGCGTACTGTCTTTTCCACAAATGAACTGCACATCATCAATCATAAGTACATCGATGCTTCTTAACTGCTCTTTAAAGGATAAAACATCTTTGTTACGCAGTGCACGGATGAACTGATACATGAACTTCTCAGCAGAAAGATAGACCACACGGCGCGAAGGTGTATTTTCTTTAATGTGCCATGCAATTGCATGCATCAAATGTGTTTTTCCAAGCCCAACTCCACCATAAATAAATAGCGGGTTGCTTCCAGGAATCGTCGTTGGTGATTCAGCAACAGCTTTTGCTGCTGAATAAGCTAGCTCGTTTGATTTTCCAACCACAAAATTATCAAAAGTAAAGCGACGATCAAGTTGCGAAGAAAGTGGCTCTTCTACTGCAATAGCGTTTTCAATTTGCGATACATTTTGATTGGTAATATCAGTACCACTCGCTGTTTTAAGCTTCTCACCATCAAGATTTTGAGTCTTGTTATGTGATGCTTTTGATTTACTTACAATCAACTCTACACGATGAATAGATTTAATCTCATCACGCCATAGCGCTTCAATTTTACGCAAATAGTGATTAGATATCCAATCACGTGTAAAACGTGATGGCACTGCTAGTGTAATTTGTGATCCAGACTGCTCTACTAATGTTAAGCCGCTCATCCAGCTTCTAAAAGTAGCTTCACCATAGATTGCCTTTAGTCGAGTCTTAATGTCTCCCCACACGCTGGTAAGTGAGTCTAGCTCACTATTCGTTTTTACAGTATTTAGTCCAGCACTATGCATTAATTCTGCTCCCAAGGTAAATTCGCTGATTTCCAACAATTCCTGGTGCCTCTATGATTACCTTCGTCGAGATCCCCTTCAAAACCGCCAGCAATATTATAGCAAGTGCTATATCCCTTTG
>CAYGTX010000188.1:0-3786 GCA_964352935.1 uncultured Rickettsiales bacterium
CGAACTAAAATATCGCGGAAAATCAAAAGGTTACACGTTTATTTCTACATTATTCCATGTTTTTAGTCAACGGATTTGCAAGGGTTTGGGGTGCGCTGAGCAATCACTCTTGCATAACAAGGGCTTAAACAAATGCTCTTACCCTAAAGTGTATATCAATTTGACAATACCTTTTATCTCGGTAAATTACTTTTATAATCCAAGTTTAACGCAGTATATTAAAAATGAATGACAAAGCATCTAACAAGAAATGGGTTATTATTTACTCAATAATTAAATGGGGTGCATATATTGCAGCGTCGGTTTGGCTGCTTCTTGTGTGGTATTTATCAACACGTGATTATGTAATATTACCATTGTGGCTATCATTACCATTTTTAAATAGAATATTAGTTAAGAAAACCAGCTTTCATCCATTTCTTCGCGAAATAATGTTTATCTTTATTTGTCTATCAGTCGTCTTTTTCTGGATGTTTGTGGGAATTACATATTGCGGACAGAGATTTAATGTCATGCACTGTCCATGGAGCTAAATTTTCTAAATCACAGATTAAGCTAATCTAAGACTGTTGGTAAAAAACCTACAATAAAAAAAGAAATGCCAACAAAAACACCTACCAAAATGCTGGTTGCAGGCGTTTTATTGCGAACGATAACGAACGTAAATAGCTTTGAAGTCTAGGGTGAATAAGGCTTTGGCGAGCGTAAACGAACTTGGAAAAGGATGGTGGTTAGAGTTCTATATGTTGACGTGTGTCAGCTTCCGGCTCCAGAGCGAGCTGAAGTCTGTTTAGTGCTGTATTAATATCCCCTATTTTTTGTATGAAATCATCCTCTTTTAAAGGGTTTAGTGATTCGATATCAAATGCATTGACTCCATCAATGAGCGTATAAAGCGCATTTAATTGGCGGGTGTTTGGATTAGGGTTTTGTTGCAATGTAACGAAAACCTCTTCAACTTCCTGTATTTGGTTCGGAGCCTTTTCTTCGTCTTCTCCATAATATTTATCGGCGCCTTTCTGAATCTTATACTTAATTGCATCTTTTATTAAGCTTAAAATATCCTCAGCAGTTGTTTCTGTAAGGTCTAGATCAATCCCGGCATAGGCCAAAAGGGGCGAAATGTGATTAGCATTTTTGTAGAGTTGCTCTTGCAGATTATGGTTTGCTTCTTCAAAATGTGCTGCTACATCACGTGCGACCAGTTGGGCGCGATATTCAGAATTATCTTTGAAAAAGTCTAAAAGACCTTCTTGCCAATCTTTAGCTCTGGTGGTAACAGCTCTATATTCATCTGTTTCAGAAACGCACATGAATGTGCGATAAGTTTTCTCAGCGGATTGGCGCACGGTTTGATTAGCCTGATTATCGCAGAAAATGCCGATAGCAATGGCATGGTTGCCAGCCTGATTGCTGTCAGCGGCATAAAATTTGTTTGCGGAGGCAATTAAGAAATTCTTAGCGTTAAGATGGTTTTGTAATATCGCATCCATGTCCTCACGGTTATTCTCGTGGTCAAAGTAGGCACTCCAGAAGGCACCATACTCTTTATTGGTGACCATCTCATTCCATGCGGTTACATTTCGTTCCCTTTCTGCTTCAAGCGTTTTGTTTTCTCTAAATTGTTTGATTCCAGCTTCTATTTTATCAAAATCATTTTCTTTGACTGTGTCATAAAAAGCCATCAAATCTTCAATGGTAATAGTAACATCCTTTATTCCATAACAGCGAACTGCTTCGTCAGAAAGAAGTACAGCAAAACGTTTTTGCTCCTCAGCTGTGCCGTCACCCCATAATTCCTCAATTTGATCTAAAGTAAGGTTTAATTCTATATTGCTCTTTCCGCGTAGGGCGAGTGTTTCCAACTGTTCTAAAGGATAATCTTTGATGCGACTAAGTGCATCCGCAAGGTTATGTCCACTTCGCTTTAAGTGTTTTAGAAAGCCACGCATGTCGTTATTAGTTAACTGTTTAAAGAGTTCTGCTCCAATCTCATCATAAAATGTTTCCAGATCCTGAAATGCTATGCCAAGTTTTACAGATTCAGCCGTGTCATCCCGTGTTAACGTTTCAAATTTTACGATTTTGGAGTCTTTCGGCTTGTTGCGCTGCTTCTTTCTGGTTCTTTCAACTCTTGTTTTATCGTAAAATGCTTTAAAATCTTTATAGGAAACACCAGCAATATATAAAGCACTAGCTTTATCCGACGTAAGTGCTTGGATGTCTTTTTTCTCAAGGTTCTGTATATCTTTTAAACGAGGGCCTATTTTTAGTTTGTAACAATTTGCCGCTTTTAAACTGATTAAAGAATGGAAATTCTTTTTTATTTTTCTATCATGGTATAATTCAGAGAGTATTTTGGGTGTTAGACGTGGAGTAGAATTACTCGCATAACAAGCTCTTGCAGCGTCTGAAGAAAGAGCCTCAACAGCTTTTACACTTTTAGCATGTTGGAAAACATCTATAAAGTGACTGTGTTCGATTTTGTCAATTTTACAAGCATTAAAAACACCTTCTTGTGTTAGAGCGATAAAGCCAGCCCTTCCTACCTGATCATAAAGCTTTTCAAAGTAAGCATAATCGTAACCTTTCTCAATCCACTTCCGCAAGTCTGCACTCACTAATTGCTCGAATTTCTCAGGGTTATCCGTTTGGAGCGCCCTCAATTCAGAAAGGGGTATACCTTTTTGATACCATAAAGTTGCTTCATCAGAGGTCAGTGCTGTGAATGTTTCTTTGTCTGTTGTTTTATCTTCATCGTAAAGTGCAGATAATTCTCCAAATGTGATGCCGGAATCATAACACATGAGTGCGCTATCACTAATTAGCCAATCAAGTTTGGTATCGTCCAGTAATAGAAGATTGTCGGATAATCCGTGTTTGGCATAAGCGTACATGAATGAGTCTGAACAGATAAGTTTCAGGCAATCCTCACTCATTTCATTGATTTTTTCTTCTGAGAGGATGCCTTGTTTTAGTAATACCCAGCCATTATAGCTATTAATAACTTCTAGTTTGCCGGGAAGAATCTTTAGTAATTTAGCTTCTCTTTCCCAGTACTCTTGTTCTTTATGGTTGAGTAAGGCTTTTTGTGTTTGGCTATTGAGTATGAAATGATTTTCAAAAGGTTGGCAAGACTTTAAAAAGCCATTCGAAGTGGCACTAATTAAGTGTTTCTGGTTTTTTAGAGCACCTTCCTTACTGTAGTGATATGTTTCCTCGGCTAAATCAGAGAACATTTCCAGAATAGCATCAACATTTTGACCATCTGTTTGAACTGAAAATACACCATTTTCCGGTTGAGCTGCACATTGTGCAATGTTCATATTTTCAGCAATACATCTTGTTACAAAGGGTGTTGCAATCGAATGCCATCTGTTTTTTTCTCCGTGTAGACCGAGGCCACTAAACTCAGCAGAGATGGTATAGTGGGGGGATTGATTTGGGTTGTAGATCACAGAAATGATAGCTGAATGCTCTCTTAGGGTTAAATTGTAGCGGTGGGTAATCGAAGGGAAGTTTAGCTCAACTTCGATGAGTGATACGGGTTGGGGGCTTTTTGTTGAATAGTTGCGTGCGGTTGTTTTCTCTAAAATTTCCTGTAGGTTTCTGGGTAGGTGTGGGAATAATTTCTCGCCTACCTTTGTGACACTTCTTGATGCAACTTTGAGCAGATTCTGGTGCACAACAGTAAAGTAATCTTCAAGTGTGATAATTCCTCTCATTCCCCTCTGAAACTCTTGGTAGTCGATAAAGATATTAGAGGAGGTGATGGCAAGTTTTCCG
>CAYGTX010000189.1:0-3720 GCA_964352935.1 uncultured Rickettsiales bacterium
GATCAAAATATTTTGATGCCTCAGGAAACTCGCTTTCAGGAATACTTAAGTATTTAAATATCTCATCAGCAAAGCGCTCAGGAAACTCTCCGTCAAACTTTTTGACAAGTGCAACACCCTCATCACGTTCAATGTCACGAGATCTAATTTCTTGCGCAGCATCATAGGTAGCACGCCCAATACCAAATTTTATGAAAGTTGTATAATAGTGAAAATCATCAATCTTATCATCGATAGAGTTATACTTAGAATAAGTACCAGGTGTACGCTCTGGAGAAGCCTCAAAACCACCATGCTCTACAGAATAGTAGTAACAACTTTGTGGATGCCATTTTAAATAATACCCCAAGTAATGAACCTCAGTTCCAACATCCTGAAGCTTTTTTGGATCAGCAGGAAGGTATGGGTCTAAGTCAGCCACACTAAGACCGAAATCCTTTTTGAGTGAAGCAATAGAAGTTCCACCAAGAAACATTTCATTTTCATTACCCGATGAAAAGTAATCATAACTACGCTTAGCACTTTCAGTATCTGCTATTGGATTTCCATATTCAGCTTCATTTTCACCATAAAACACTAGTGGAATATTATGAAGAATGGACATCTTTGGTGCTAAGTTTTTTTGCCCCAAAACAAATGCTTGGAATGGATGAAAAAGATTCTCAACAGCCAGACGAGTTAAAAGACGATGCACCCTTCCATTTGGTGTCATAAGGAAATTATCAAAACCAGAATGAATCCATGATTGGAAGTTTTTCCAACCCCAATCTGTATATACATGAGGCGCCCATGTTACTGTTAAGGGATTCATACGATATTTATATTTTAATACATGAGCAGCATAAAAGCTGTCTTTACCACCAGAACCTGGGACGATACAATCGTACGATCCATCTTTACTGCGGTGCTTTTCGCACAACTCCCAAAGTTTTTTTTCGCGCGCGTCCCAATCTATTGTGCCATGCTTTTGATCAGCAAGCTTACAAGCGTCACACTTACCATCTTCACTAAAGTGAATAGTGCCTTTTATAGAATCTTTAGTGTGTTTAAACTCAACAGCAGAATTTGGACGCTGGTTTGATATTACGCAATCACTACAGAATTCTATTTCATTAGGCAGTCCGTACTTCGCTTCCAAAGATTCAGTATCTTCCGAAAACTTCCTAAAGTCTGTCTTATCATTTAAAGGTGATGGGTAAAAGGGATGCCCAGAAGACCTGTTTAATTTCTTTGCCTCAACTACCATGAGCTTAATCCTCCATCAACTACTATATTCTGCCCAGTTATATAGCTTGAAGCATCTGATGCAAGGAAAATCAACGCTCCAACCATTTCATCAGACTTCGCCATTCTTGCTAAAGGCACGCGGGCACTATACCGGCTCTTAAATGTGTCGTTTTGCCCACTCTCAACACCACCTGGTGTTAGTGTGTTAACCCTTACACCTTTTTCACCCCAATAAGCCGCCAAGTATTTTGTAAGACCTATAATTGCAGCCTTTGAAGCCGCATAAACTGCGGGAGAGCTAATCGGCATTCCCATATACTCTGATCCTTCATAGATACGCTGGTCTGGCGCCATAATTCCGTAGATAGAAGCCGTTTGAATAATGGATCCACGCCCTCTATCCGCCATACGCTTTCCCACTTCTTGAGCCATAAAAAATGCGCCATCGGCATTTACCGCCATGACTTCACGCCATGTTTTTTCAGTATAATCTTCCGTAGGAGCCAGAAATCCCTCTAAGCTTGAAGATTTGCTAGCCGCGTTATTGTGCAATATATCTATTGAACCAATGGTATTTTCAACTTTATCAATAACTCGCTTTATATCTTGAACATTGGTTAGGTCACAAGATATACCTAAGGCTTTTACAGCAAAGGTTTCCGTAAGCTCTTTAGCAAAAGAGCTGCATTGTTTTTCATCCAAATCAACAACAATAACAGTAGCTCCGTGATCTGCTAAAGCAGCACAAAAATGCTTCCCAAGAATACCAACACCGCCAGTTACCAAGGCAACTTTGCCTGATAAGTCAAATAGCTTACGATAAAATTGCTTTGATTGCATGGCTATTTAACCACCACTTTTTTCTCAACACCTTTTTGGTGGCAGATAAGCATATTATCACGTTCCTCACGCCACTCTTCAGAAAACTCACAGTCTGAGAACTCCTTGAAATAAGGCCCACCAACTGTGTAATGCACCAACGCTGCATTTGGGTCTTCACTCTCATCACTCACAAGGTGATTCCATCGCGCTGGCAACTCACCTATTAAATCATCACTATCCAACCATTTAAATTGATGCAATTCTAAACCACTGGCATTATTTACATATTCAGGAGTTAATGCTTTACATTTAGCGCAGTTAAAAAGAATCACACTCGACCAATTTTTCTTTTCATATTTAGTTTGAACTGCACCTAAAAACTTTGTTTCATCCTTTGGCTGATAATCATGTTTCACCACTTGAACGGCAAATCTATCGTCACGCAGCTCCCATAATTTAGCGATATCATCTTGAGCAAGAATATCATTATCCATGAACACTGCCCAACCATCATAATTACATAAAAAAGGGGTCAGGAAACGTGAAAAAGAAAATTCAGTAGATTGAAGAGGATTACGCTCACGGTTAAAAACTCCGCCAAGATGAGATAATCGAATTGGTGTAATCGACACAGGCTTACTTGCTCGTTCAATAATACTAAACTGCAATACATTATAAGCAACCGCTTCTGCTGGATCGTAACCAATAAAAACCTTAATCATCTTAACTTCCTACTTATTCATTAAAAATTCTACAATTTGAAAGTCCAAAGGTGTGTCTATATCTATAGATCGCTCTTCAGGCATTTCGTATAATTTTGTGCTTGGATAGAATACATGAGGAGAACTATTTATCAAGGCGTCTCGTCTCCAGACATAAATGGAAGCATTCATATCAAAACACCTTGGCGAGTCTTGCCGCCTAATTACCGCTTTATCTAACTTCTTTGAAAGTGCAACGGTTTTATCTTGCTGCTCCTCAACTAAATTAAAGTAAGGTGAACGTCTAGCAGGCGAGCCAGTAATTACATTCTCTACATTACTAGCTAAAAGCAACTCTACAGCACCCAGAATATCCCCTACAGCTCGAAGAGGTGAGGTGGCATCCATATCTACAAAAACATCGTGTTTTATTTTTAGTTGCTCTTCTGCCGTCTTGGCTGCATGTAAAATAACTGGTAACTTAGCTGCTGAATCAGTTGCTAACACGTCAGGGCGTTTTATTGCTATGTCTGCACCCCACTTTAATGAGGCCTCGAGTATTGCTTCCGAATCGCTACTAACAACAACAGATGTAAAAATACCAGCCTCTTTAGCTTGAGATATAGTGTGCGCAATAAGCGGCTTCCCTGCAATTATCTTTAAATTTTTATTGGGAACACCTTTTGAACCACCACGGGCACAAATAGTACATAATATTTTTTTATTATTTAATTCAATTTGCATAGGGATTTTTCTATTTCTTCAATCAAATTTAGAACTTTTACGCCACTCTCAGCATCGCAAATACTTGTTTTATTGCCACTTAACATGGCTTTATGTTGCTGAATATATGTTTCATCTTTTTGAATATTAAATGATTCAATACCGCCATCAACATTAAGCTTTCCCTCTAGCAAGTTTAAATGGTAAGTGTGTTTGTTAGTATTGATAATGATTTCTCTTTTAACAA